>NZ_JAKRFU010000014.1:0-130901 GCF_022347845.1 Pseudoalteromonas sp. McH1-42
GCGTTGTGCCCCGTGTCGGTGGATGCGCATTATAGGGAAATCGAAACCCAGCGCAACCCCTTTTTTGAAGAAAAGTGAGAAAAACAGTGCGTTCGGACATTAATTGCACTAAACGCGCATTTTTTGACATTAAACACACAAAATCAGCTCACTTTCAGGTACACATTACGCAAAAAGGCCAGTCAGAGTATTCTGACTGGCCTTTTTTGTATGTTCTATTAGATGCGATATGCTTAGAACTTATATTCGATACCGGCACCCAGGTAATCTTCTTCTACACCATTGTCTTCGTCAACACTTGAGTAGAATGCGTAAAGTTTTGCTGCTTTGCTTAGCTTGTGGTCAATACCAACAGAGATACCATCTACTTTATCGCCTTTATCAAAGTCGATAACCTGATATTGTAGCTTTAGGGTATTCGCACCGAAACCATATGCCGCGTTTACCATGTAACCGTCAGCTTCATCAGACCCATCAACTTTCTCTTGCATCTGATACATTGCGCCCAGTTTGAAGTCTGCTACTTTACCTTGTACTGAAAAACGTACTGCGTCGTAGCCTTTTACTTCACTATCTGTTGCAACTGCAGCGTAGAAGTTAGTCTTTTTCAGTTTAGCATCACCATAAGTCAGGGCTGCTGAGAAACCGTTTTCACCCTCAGTGCTATCTTCTGCAATAAAGGTACCTAGCACTTTGAAGCCATTGAAGCTGGCCGACTTATAAGAAATAGAGTCGCCCAGACGGTTTTCACCTTTAAACAGATTCTTAATATCTGCCTCAAGGTCGTTGAACAGGTCCAGCTTGCCTTGTGACTGTTTGAATGCCGTGTCATTGCGACCAATAACAACTTCACCGAAACCGCCTTTCAGGCCCACATACTGGTTACGCGCTGTAATGTTGTCATCATCGCCTTTAGAGTCCGCATCAGATACATCAACCTGAAACTCCAATTTGTAGATAACTTCCAGGCCAGAGTCCAGCTTTTCTGACCCCTTGAAACCAAAGCGTGATGCATTGCTCTTCACTTCTGTGAATGAACCTTCACCTTCATCTGAACTTTGGACAGACAAATTCGCTTTACCATATACATCAACATCAGCGTAAGCGCTCGCAGACAAAGCACCGAAAATAGAAACAAATAATGCTGATTTGGATAATTTCATGTGTATTTCCTCAAGTATCGCAACACGTAATTTTTTAGACAGGCGCAGTCTGCCAGTGATACGTGACAGAAATATTACACTTAAAATAAAAGTGACATTTAACTGTCAGTCAATCATCATAAATAATTCAACAATCTGTAACCTAATCAGGTAGAGACGCCAAAAGACTGGCAATTGTCTCAATTTGTTCTATCTGTTCATTATCCTTGTGATAAGCAACATAGATTTCCCGTGCATTTTGCTCCACTGATTCTATATGAAATAGCTGCTTCTTCTCTATCGGCTCAACGGCCAGTGCACGGGGTATAAATGCTGAGCCACCACACTGCATGATCAAATCCAGTGCGATACGACCCGTACTGGTTCTGAAATAAGGCGGTGTACTGCCGTTAAACTGTTTCGCATGCCACAATGAAAAAGCCGTTCCCCAGTCTACGTAAACATATTGCTTATCAAAAAAGTCTTCACTGGTGGTTTGCACCATTGTACTGACCGGGATGATAGCCAGATGCTTAATTTGCTTAACGACCAGTTCATCCACTTTAGGTGGGTCAAATAGCACCGCAATATCGAGCGTTCGCTCCAATAATAAACGAGTACTCTCCTGCTGCGCTTTGACCTCAGCCACCAGCGATACTCCAGGCATCGCCGCCACAATGTGGTTAATCCCAAACTGTAAAAAGGCGTCCCAAATATTTGGCGTGCCGGCCAGTGACACTTGTTTATGCATATTATTGGCAAGTGCGACATCAACCTTGGCACGCTGCATCCCGGTGAGGATCATATTGGCATGAGGTAACAAACGTTCGCCCGGCGCAGTCAGTTGAATATTATTACGCTGACGTATGAACAAATTAACGCCAAGGCTTTGTTCTAACTGGCGGATCCGAAAGCTGACAGCAGATTGAGTAATATATAAATTTTCCGCTGCGCGACCAAAATGACGCGTCTTAACAACTTCGACAAATGTTTTTAATAGATCTAGGTCCACATACCCCCCTTACGATAAAAAAAACTCGTTTAAATATTTGTTCTCTATGGTCCATACTCCTGCCAAACAATGCTGAGGATTTCACCATGAATCAAAATTTAGCGACCTTGAAAGAAGCTTTTGTTACATCTAAACATTTCTATGATGATCTTAACTTTCCTCGAGGGTTTTCTCGCAGCGGACACTTCACTTTGCAGGAGTCTGATGTACTGGAAAACCATGGTGCACTACTAAAGAGCTTATACACCAAAGCTAGCCAGCCACAAAATGAATTTCAACGACAATTTGTCGACGTCATGGAGGGACGACAAACACCAGGCAATGTGATGGAAAAAACCTGGACGAAATACCTGAAACTCACAACCTGCAAAACCAAGTTTCATACTTTGTTTGGCCGCTCTAAGGTAGAGACAAATAAAGAAGAAGTCGAAGCTGTTGCCGTGGAGGCAGACGACGAAATGTAATACATTACAGGGGGACTGACAGGTTCAGTCCCCCCAACATAATTACGCAGCCGCGAGACGGCGCTGCGCTTTACCCGAACGGTAAGAATCAAAACTGAACAGTGCCAGGGCAGACCAGATAAAGGCGAACGTTAACACCCGCTCAGCACTAAATACTTCACCATAGAACACCACAGCCAGAACGAACATCAAACTTGGTCCAATATATTGAAAGAAACCCAAAGTCGAATAGGGAATACGTTTTGCGGCAGCGGTGAAACACAGTAAAGGTAATGTCGTTACAACCCCTGCGCTAATCAATAACACATTAGTGACCCAGTCATTCACCATCATATTGCTGGTTTCACTGGGTGTTAACCACCACCAGTAACCAAGTGCAATGGGCAGCAGAATAACGGCTTCAATCAACAGGCCAGGCAAAGACTCTACCGCCATGGTCTTACGCAATAACCCATAAATCGCAAATGACCCGGCTAAAGAGAAGGCAATCACCGGAAACGAGCCAAAGCTGACCAATTGCAGCACCACCCCGACAACGGCCAGCGCAACCGCAAACTGCTGGCGAGGCCGCAAGCGCTCTTGTAAAAACAACATACCCAACAACACATTGAGTAAAGGGTTAATATAGTAGCCCAAACTTGCATCCAACATATGCCCATTATTCACTGACCAGATGAATAAGCCCCAGTTAAATCCCAGCAATAAGGCCGTAACCGTCAACATGAGCATGAGTTTTGGCTGACGCAGCACGGCAACTACTTTGTCCCAGTTGAGTTTTATGGCGATGATCAAGGCAATAAAGAGTACCGACCAGACCACACGATGGATAAGAATTTCAAGCGCATCCACTTGATCCAGCGATTTAAAATAGATGGGAGCCAATCCCCACATCAAAAATGCTAAAACGGCAAAGATATACCCCTGCTTCGTTTCACTACTCGTTCCCATTCATTTCTCCCAAGCACAACATAATTGGTCTTCTGATTGTTCCCACAGATGCCAAGCGCGCAGTATACCGTAATCTGTACCTGCCCGTATGATTTTCCTGTGATCAAAAACAAAAGACTTCTGCTGCAAAACCCACTAAAATGCGCTCGATGGAAAATCTTGCAACTCACTCAATCGACACACCGCACGGCGTACTGAAAGAAGTTTTTGGCTACAGTGACTTTCGTGACGGGCAACTCGACGTCATTCAGGCCTGCCTGGACGGGCGCGACAGCTTAGTACTGCTACCAACCGGTGGCGGCAAATCTTTATGCTATCAGGTACCCGCGTTACTTTTGCCAGGCACCTGCGTCGTGGTCTCTCCGCTGATCTCTTTGATGCAAGACCAGGTTGCACAGTTACAAGCTCTGGGTATCTCAGCAGAGTTTATCAATAACAGCCTCGACCGGGCTCAGCAGCAAGCCATCTACCAGCGCCTGCATCAGGGTGAAATAAAACTCTTGTATGTGGCGCCGGAAAAAATACTGCAAAGCGAATTTATTGAGCGCCTGAGTCACCTCCAACTAGGCTTATTCGCCATCGATGAAGCGCACTGCGTATCACACTGGGGGCATGATTTCAGACCGCACTACTGTCGACTGCATGAATTAAAGCACCGCTTTGCCTCAATCCCTATGATGGCGCTTACCGCGACAGCCGATTTGGCAACCCGCAGTGACATTGTCACCCAACTCGGTTTACAGGCGCCTTTTATTCATACGGGCAGCTTCGACAGACCGAATATTCGTTACACCATCGAAGAGAAGTTCAAACCATTATCTCAGTTGATGCGCTATCTGCGCACGCAAAAAGGGCAAAGCGGCATTGTTTATTGCTCCAGCCGTAAACGTGTTGATGACATCGCCGAAAAACTGGTTGAAGCCGGCTTTAATGCAGCTGCTTACCATGCGGGGATGAGCAATGAGCAACGCCAGTTTGTACAAAATGCCTTTGCTCGTGATGACATTCAGATTGTGGTTGCAACGGTGGCTTTCGGCATGGGGATCAATAAGTCGAACGTGCGGTATGTACTGCACTATGACATTCCCAAGAGTATCGAAGCGTATTACCAGGAAACAGGCCGTGCCGGCCGCGATGGCCTGGCAGCAGAAGCCATCATGTACTTCGACCCCGCAGACATTGGTCGGGTCAAACGGTTTTTTGAAGACATTGAGGATGAGCACAGGCGCAGAGTCGAAGAGCAACGATTTAGCTCAATGGCCAGTTTTGCCTCGGCACAAACCTGCCGACGCCAGATCCTGCTTAATTATTTCAGCGAATATCAACGCGAACCATGCGGCAACTGTGACATCTGTCTGAACCCGCCAAAACGATTTGACGGCACTTTGGTTGCCCAACAAGCCTTGTCCTGTATCTATCGGGCAGAGCAGCGCTTTGGGCTTGGCTATATTGTGGACGTGTTACGCGGCGCCAATACCGCACGGATCCGGGACAACCAACACCACACCCTGAGCACCTATGGCATTGGCAAAGAGCACAGCAACGAGTACTGGCTGAGTATTCTGCGACAACTCATACATCATGGCCTGGTTGCCCAAGACATTACTCAGGGTGCCGCATTGCGCCTGACCGAAGGGGCTCGCTCAGTACTGCGAGGAGAATATGCCCTACAACTGGCCCAGCCACGGCTTGAAGCGAAGCATGTTTATCAAGATAAACTGGCGCAGTTCAATTATGATAAAAAGCTCTTTGCTAAATTGCGCAGCCTGCGTAAAGAGCTGGCCGATCAGGATGACGTACCACCTTATGTGGTATTCAGTGATAAAACCCTGGCGGAAATGGCACAACTAACGCCGACCAATGATAGCGAATTCTTGAAAGTCTCTGGGGTTGGCTTCACCAAGCTCAGCAAATACGGCGCACCTTTTATGCAGCTGATCCGCAATTACCTCGACACAGATTAACCTAACCGTTTAAGTGGAGTCACAGTGACAACGCGTATCGATCACTTACCAGATCAAAACCACATTCTTGTCATCCCCAGCTCGCTGCCTGATGCAGATGAGTTTGAGTTTTGGGGACACATTTTCTTGCACCTGGATGGCCTTGCCTTGCTGGAATTTCATCAGGGTGCTGACCGCCACCAGTGGCGCTTCAATTATGCAGGGCACCCATACAACCTCAATTTTGAGCACTATAGTGAGAGTATCTGGATCGCGCCGGAAGGCCTTGGTGCCACTGAACATTTGCCGAACCTGGTAACATTATTACGGTTAAATTTACAACAATAATATAGACTTAGTTGAGCAGCTATGGCTAACATAGGCCATAATTAAAAGTACGTTAATTAACGACAGGCTGTTCTATGGGTTGGGTTGTTCGCACGTCAATACTAGCAGTACTCACATCAGTGGTAACCACGTCAGTGCAAGTTGCTGCCAGTACGTCATCAAGTGCTTCTGCGCATTGCAGTAACAACCGCCCCACTACGCCTGAGGATGATAACCTCCACCGCCAGTTAGATAGCACCGACACCTTACCAGCTTTACTCAATGCCTCTGTGGTTAGCATTGAGCTCAGACAACTGAATGTCTTTGATACCTCTTTGCCGGAGGAAGATAACGCCGTGTTTCGTTTTGCAAATCGGGCGCACGTCAAAACGAAACCTGAGGTGATCCGCAATTTATTGCTGTTTAGCCAAGGGGGCAAATATGACCCCAAACTGCTTCGGGAGTCAGAACGACTTTTACGCCAGCAGCCCTATATCTATGATGCCAGGATCTTTGCCGAACAAACCTGTGAGGGTGAAGTGGCTGTTACAGTCATTACACGCGACCTCTGGACCTTGCTACCCGATATCAGTTTCAGCCGCAGCGGCGGCGATAATTCAAGTCGTCTCGGCTTTCGTGAATCCAACTTGCTGGGCTACGGTAAACGCCTGTCACTGACACATATTTCCGACCCGGACCGCAGTGGCTATTTATTTGTTTACGATGATCCCCAAATTTTGTCGAGCCGTTACCGGGGGCGCCTTGAATACGCGGACAACGATGATGGAAAAGTGCATTATGTCGGCGTTGAATACCCATTTTTTTCAATCTCCACGCCTTATAGTTACGGTATCAGTAACTTAAGTAACCGTCGGGTTGAGTCATTCTACAATCTGGGTGAAGAAATCTCGGAGTATCAACAGCTCAGTGAGATATCCAACTTCTACATTGGCCGCGCCTTTGCACTCGACAACGACTGGACGCGTCGGCTGTTACTTGGATATCAGGATGAAAAGCAAGAATTTGCTCGCCTACGCGGTACCACTTTACCCATTGCTGAAAACCGGACACTACGCTACCCCTATATTCAGGCACAGTGGTTCGAAGATGCCTATATTAAAGTCCGTAACTTTGACTCAATCTATCGCACTGAGGATTTAAATTTAGGCTGGAATATCAATGCCCAGCTTGGCTATTCAGACAGTGGGCTCAGTGATGATGACAGCCGTTGGGTGATGGCCTTCAATGCCAATAAAGCTCATTTCACCTCTGCAGATAGCTTGCTCCGCTTCGCCTTCAATTTACATGGTTACTGGAACAAACGTCAGGATCAGGCTGAAAACCTGCTGCTCAGCTCACGACTGCAATATTATCTCAATACCAGCATACGCCAGTCCTGGTATGCCCAGCTTGAAATTCAGTATGGTAAACACCTCAGTGCCGATAAACAGATCACGCTTGGCGGAGAAACCGGTTTGCGAGGTTATCCCAGCAATTACCTGCAAGGCAACCGGCGGATCCTGCTTAACCTTGAGAAGCGTTATTACTGGGAATATGATTTGCTGCACCTGTTTAAAGTAGGTGGTGCTGCCTACTTTGATATTGGCCGCGTTGATGGCCGCCCGATACCACCACCATTGCCTGGCAGTCTTGACGAGCCGAACACGTTAACGGATCTGCAGCAACATGCGCTAACACATCAAATTCAGGGTCAGTTTCTAAAAAACATCGGTATTGGACTGCGGCTTGCTCCCAGTCGGGCCAACTCGGGACTGGTGCTGCATCTGGATGTCGCAGCGCCCCTTGATGGCCCGGACAACATCGACTCAGTACAGTGGTTATTTACCGTTAAAAACCGCTTTTAAACAGCTAAATTTCCCTGATATCATCGCGCATTATTGATATTTAAATAGGTCTGCCACGTGCCTGAAGCAATTACGTCATTCCTGCTCACTGAGTACAAACTGATTGTCACACTGCTGTTCGTTTTCCTGTTTCCTTTGTTGCTCAAACTGGCTATCAAAATACTCCATCGTATCACCCGGGGTAAAATCGACCTGCACAGACAACAAAGAGCTGAGTTACTGCTCAAAGGGCTGGTTGGAACGGTGTTGTTATGCCTGTTGCTGGTGTTCTGGGGGATCGAGTTGCGTGGTTTATTAGTGCTGGGCTCCTCCTTATTTGCCATGCTCGGTGTTGCCTTGTTTGCCGCCTGGTCTTTGCTCAGCAACCTGACTGCTTTTTTAATCATGTTTGTGCAAAATGACTTTCGCCTGGGCAACTGGGTCAGGGTTATAGATGGTGCCAACGCCATCGAAGGCTGTATTGTCGAAATGGGGCTGATGAATGTGGTGTTACGTCATGTCGATGGGCATAAAGTGGTCTACCCCAACAACCTGTTCGTTACTCGTCCGGTCTGGGTATTAACCGAAGCGCCGGCCAAACCGAAAAACATCACTGAGCGAAGGGTACTAGGCCCTAAAAAATAACCAAACCTGTCGAGTGTCATACAAAAGTGACATGACGCATGATATACGAAGATATCTTAAAGTGAACAAGGAAGGACCGATGAAGACACCCAAATTGTGTGCCGTTATGATTGCGGGCGTGCTGCTACTGTCAGGCTGTAAAAGCCTGGTTGAAAAAGGAGACACATTGTATGAGGCCGGCATGTATGATCAATCCGCCGAGTTCTACGAACAAGCCCTCGCCGAGGATCCTCAGGATGTAGAGGCACGTCAGCGGCTTACTCTGGCACGCAATAAAATCATCGACCGTGGACTCATTGACGTGCGCATGTTACGCCTGTCTGGCAATCATACCGGCGCGGCACTCAAGCTAGAAGCCTTACTACGTAACCAGGTAAGCTGGCACATAGAGCCTATCGGGCCCATGGCAGAAACCCAAAATGAAGAGCTGCGATATGCCACCAGCTGGCTCAAGCAAGAGGCTTTGTCACTGTCCCGCTCAGCCTTCCCGGATCCATTTCGATACTTCGAAATGCGTTATGCCTTTTTAATTGCCAATGCCAGACTGGGCAACGCCTTTGCTCAGTATCAGGAGCAATTAAAGATCAATGCCAAGCGTCAGTGTGAAAAACTCAGTACATCGCAGAGCAAAGATCGTCTGTTCTTACAGCGCTTTTATCGCAAATATTGTCAAGCCTGGAGTATCGCCAGCCGCCCCACACAACGAGTGACTGCCCGGGCTTTATATTCCGAGATCCGCATCGTGCCAAAACTCACTGTGCAACTGCACGACACGAGCACACAAAAACAACGCCTTCAGACTGTCTTATCTCAGCTAAATGACGCTTTTAAGGACAGTCTATGGTACCACCCGCAAGGTGAGGGGACCTTCACGCTTAACGTCCATGCCACTTTCAAACACAGCCGCAATACCAAGCTGGTGAACAGACAGAAGCACTACACGCTGGAACAAGCACAGCCCAACCCGAGTGAGCCAGGTTCTTTTATTGATGTTGAAGTAGCAAAAATCTACCAGTACCCTGTCACTGAATTCACAGAGCATTATAGTCTGGATATGATGTATCTGGGCCGTCTGGGTAGGCAACAGATTGAGCATAAAGTGGACGATAGCCAGGTGCATCACACACAAAGCCATTATGCGGACTTCCCCGATTTGGATCTGGAACCACAACAAGCGCAATTTCTGGATGTTAGCACGCATTTAACCAAACAGCTCACTGAGCTACACACTCAGTTTGTTGCAGACCTGGATCGCGTGTGGCTGCAAACCTACTGCGAAGATCAACTCGGTTCAGCCGATGGCGAATATGTACTGCGCTGTGCCAAACTGGCGCCACAACATGATTACGTCAATAACTGGTTTAATCAGCACTTTGGATTAAGTTACCAGGCGATGTCGAGTCTCTACTCGCTTTAGCCTTTATCTGCAGAACATGAATAAAGCTGCTGTGGCGGTGCCAGCGGTGCGCCATTGACAAAAAATACCGAAGGTGAGTTTTTGCCACACAGCTTCCAGGCCAGCAACTTAGTGATCAAACGCAGCACCATCACCTTTTGTGAGCGTGCGCCTTTGAGTTCATCTGGTAAACGGCCCAGCGCGCCACGGCAATAGACACTCCCCGAAGTCGGACCCACTAAAGTCTCGAGCGGCTCGCGCACAAAGCTATGTATGATCCCCACCATGGGCCAGAAGGGGCTAAAACAGTTGCCAACCGGGGTATGACAGCATTGGGTGTACCAACGATAGACGCCTCCCCTGGTCAGCTGTAGGCAGGCCAGCTGATCATGTCCTGTTAAAATACTGACGTGCGCCGGTGGCACCTGATAAATATCCGTTCCGCCAAAGTCGTTGAGAGAGTCGGTCTGTGCCAAATGATGCAGATACGCGCGACAATCCTGACAATAGCAGGTCAGACGATTCCCTTGCCAGTGCGGGTGCGCAGCGATGCGCCCGGTAACCTGACCACACTGGCAACCCAGTTTAAACCCTTCAACCATCATACCTGCTCTCACCTTTCTCTCCTCATCTAGCTTCCCTGTTCAAGCCAGCTTCACCTGTCGGGCCTGTATTGTAGAATAAACCGATTGGGAACACAGCACTTGGCGAGATCCCGACTTCATGCTAACTTCTCGCTCAGTTTAGACTAACAGGAAGCCTTTTATGCCTAAAGCCAGTGAAATAAAGAAACACGCCGCGATTGATTATAATGGTCGCGTAATGATCGTCCGAGATATTGAGCGCTCTGTACCGCAAGGTCGTGCTGGCGGCAGTTTATACCGTATGCGTATGTACGATGTCGTCAATGGCGGTAAAGTCGATGAAACCTTTAAAGCCGAAGAAATGCTACAACTGGCCGATTTAACGCGTCGCCCGGCAATGCTTTCTTACATTGATGGTGACGAATATGTATTCATGGATGACGAGGACTATACTCCTTATCACATCCACAAAGACTCGATTGCTGAACAGGTCCTGTTCATCAATGAAGAAACCAAAGGCCTGCTGATCGTTGTTGTAGAAGGCACCCCGGTATCATTAGATCTGCCTTCAAGCGTTGAGCTGGTAATCGAAGAAACCGCCCCCTCTATCAAAGGCGCATCGGCCAGTGCCCGTACTAAGCCAGCCACATTAACAACAGGCTTAGTAGTTCAGGTACCTGAGCATATTTCCAGCGGTGATAAAATTAAAATCAACACTGCAGAATCAAAGTTTATGAGCCGCGCAGACAGTTAAGTCTGCGGTGCCCGCCATACCCAGGTGGGCACTCTATTAGCGTGTTCAAAGTTCAACCAATTTATGAGATACCATAGCCGTTTTGCGCAAAAATCGGTAATATAACCCACAATAACACTCTTAATCGGACACGTTTGTGGTCATACTGGGGTGCATCAGCACCAAGTTGATAGATGGAATTATACACGGATGAAAACAAGTAAGCTGAGTATCAGGCTATTATGGTATATCACTCCTTTGGTGATATTGCCGCTGCTACTGCTCGGCGGCTTTACGCTGACCAACGTCACCAGCTCTACCCAAAAGCAGGCAAAACTCATTGTCAGTCGCTTTGTTGAACAACAACAACAAAAAATGTTCAACTACATGGAAATCTATCAATCCACCACTAAATTGTTGTCGACCTCTCCGGTGCTCAGTGATTTTTTAAGCCTGCCAGAAAAAGAAGCTCAGGAAAAAACACAACGTCTGGGTGCACTCATGGATGTGTTCGCCAGTTACAGCGAAGCCTATCCCGATATCATTAGCATCAATCTGGTCAATGAGCACGGCCAGAGTCATGCCTTTTATGCCAGTAACCTGAACCGGGCACCTCAGTCCTATCCCTTTTTTGCCCAGGTCCGGCAAAGTAACTTACGTCAGCAACAGTTTATGCAAGCATCGCATAATGGCGGTACACAACTGTATTTTGTGCAGCAGATTTATGGGGTAGATTTCAATCTAAACCGGCCTCAACGCGAAGGCTACATTATTGTTCAGGTCGCGCCGTCAATCATCAGCAGTAGTATTCTGGAAGCCCCCTATGACAATACACTGAACCTGTTGGTGTCAGCTTCAGGCGAAGTCTTATTTAGCTCCGACAGTCATTTTAATCAAAGCTTTCTGAGCGCCGAGGAAATGGCACACATCAATGGTCTGGCAGATAAAGGTAAACTGGACTCTCTGGTGCTACCATCCATTGATAACCTAAGGCGCATGACCTATAGCGCGCAGCTCAGTGGCGGTTACTATTATATCTCAACCATTCCTAAAACAATTTTATATCAGTCAGGCAAAGCGATCAGCCTGACCACCGCCCTGATTGTTATCCTGTCGGTCATTACACTTCCCATTTTGATCTTTATTGTGGTGAGAAACTTGCTCCTGACTCCTATTGAGCTGCTCGGGGAAGCCAGCCATCGCGTCGGGGATGGCGATTTATCGGTTGCGCTACCCGCCCATGACGATGACGAAGTTGGCATTTTGTTTGATGACTTTAACCATATGATCAAACAGATCCGGGATTTCCAGGGGGAGCTGGAAGACTACAAACTGCACCTGGAAGAAAAAGTAGAAAACCGTACCCGGGCACTGGAAGAAATGAACCGACAGTTAGAGGTCGCGATTGCCGAAGCCGAACAGGCCAGCCAGCTAAAAAGCCGTTTCCTGGCCAATATGAGTCACGAGATCCGCACACCGCTGACTGCCATTATGGGCTTTACCGAACAGATACTCCATTATCCAAATGCCACTAACTCTGCGCTACACCTGGATACCATTTTGCGCAATTCCAGGCACTTACTGGAATTAATCAATAACATTCTGGACTTGTCTAAGATTGAGGCCGAGAAATTAGCTGTTGAACAAGACCCCATTGAATTGCTTCATTTGCTGAAGGATGTGGAGTCTATTATTGCTCCTATGGCAGAGCAAAAGCAGCTGGAATTCACCGTACACTATGCCCTACCCCTGCCTCAGCAGCTCTTCAGTGATGAAACCCGCCTCAAACAGATCCTGCTTAACATCGCAACGAATGCGGTTAAGTTTACTGAAACAGGCAGTATCCAGATCAGTGCCCGTTATCGTTCAGACACAGCCCGATTTGAATTTGAAGTCAAAGACAGTGGCATCGGGATGTCACAAGGCGAGATGTCCCGTGTATTTAAACCCTTTGAGCAAGCTGATTCCACCACCACCCGACGATTCGGTGGCACAGGCCTGGGGTTGTGTATCTCAAAAAATCTGGCGCAGCTGTTAGGCGGAGATGTCAGTGTAGAAAGTGCTCAGGGGGTCGGCAGTTGCTTTATTATTAGCGTTGCGGCCAATCACCCGACGCAAGATTTTGCCTGGATTGAGGAAGAAGACCAGCTGGCACACGATCATGTGGTATCAGCCCAGCAACTGGACCAAACTCAGCTGGAAGCCGAAATTCTGCTTGCCGAGGATAACCCGGATAACCAGGAGCTGCTTACCTTACTCCTCGGTGCCTGGGGGCTTAAACCAGATATTGCCAGCAATGGCGCACAAGCCGTGGAGATGGCACTGGTTAACGATTACGATTTGATCCTGATGGACATGCAAATGCCAGTCATGGGCGGTCTGGAAGCCACTGAAATGCTACGCCATGCCGCGTATGATGGCCCTATCATTGCACTGACAGCCAATGTTATGAAACATGACATTGATACCTACCTGGCAGCCGGGTGTGATGCAACACTCGCCAAACCCATTGACCGTGAAAAGCTCGGTGCTGTCCTGCTTAACTACTTACAGCTGGAAGAGGATAAAAACTCCCAGTGGAATTCACTTTTAAAAAGTGAAAAGTACTTACAGATCAGTCGCAACTACGTCGAAAAACTGCCCGACCAACTCATTCAACTGGAACAGCTATTTGGGGATCAGGAATGGGAATCACTCAGAGCCTTGGCGCACAGTCTCAAAGGCAGCGCCGGGTGCTTTGGCTTTACCAACATCCACAGTGCCGCCGGCGATTTGGAAACCAGCCTGCGCGAAGACAACCCAACCAAGTGGGAATATGCCATGCTGACGCTTACACAGGCTATCAGGTATACGTTGGAACAGGAACACGCCTGACTCTGACGAGTCAGTTTTGCACGCATAGGGTTAATGAACTCAGTGGCCCATGAGCTCAGGGTCAAACAGCACTTTCCCCATCAACAACGCATCCTCTTTACCATCCGCGCTAGGATAGTAGTTTTTACGCACGCCCATCTCCGTAAATCCAGCCTTGTGATATAGGCCAATGGCTGCTTCATTGCCGACGCGCACTTCCAAAAAGATATTTTCGGCGCGGTCTTGCTCACAGCGTGACATGAAATGTGCCAACAACTGACTGGCGAGGCCCTGCCCCTGACAAGCAGGCGTGATACAGATGTCCATCAAGGTGAAATCCGGACCAGCCCGCTCACCCACATAAAAGCCAACCAGTTGCTCACCCTGATACAAGGCGGCATTGAAGTAACGACCGTTCAAACATGACTGCATGGTCTTGCTGGTCCAAGGGTGTGTATGACAGGCCTGCTCAATATCCATAACCTGTTGCAATGGCAGGGCAGCGAGATGATCAGGCCTGATAGAAATGGTCATGATTGCCCACTCCAGATCTGCTGCCACAATGCCCGCTTTTGCGTCGCACTCAGCTGCATCTCCGGTATAACCAAGTGAGCCTGCTGTGCGTGACACGTCCAGCTGATGGTATCGCCTGCAACGACAGTGAGTTCGCTGGCATTGGCCGCTGCACAGATATCCTGTTGCAACTGCGCACTTAGCGTCACGGCAACATCAGCTTGTTCCGCTGGCTGAGACACAGACGCACCAGGCTGTGGGTTAGGATCAAAAGCAGATTTGAGTTTAAGTGGCATAACACCAAGTAACTGAGCTTGAGTTGCATGCATGCAAAAACACCGGAAAAATTAAATGCTGAGGATTCTAGAATATGCGTGCAACGACTGCAATCTGAATTGTGTTAAATACGGGAATTACTAAGAAATAAAGAAGGAAGTGGCAGGGGCGGCAGGACTCGAACCCGCAACCATCGGTTTTGGAGACCGCTGTTCTACCAATTGGAACTACGCCCCTGCAATGTCGACGCATTATAATGAGCTAATTGAAAAGGTAAAGAAAAAAAATCAACTTTCTGATTGTTTGCTGTTTTTATCATCAAAAAGGGCAGATGGTTACCCGTTCCGCCCTTTTATTAACCTAATTCAGCTGATATAACTGATGTTTATTCCCACTCAATCGTCGCAGGTGGTTTACCTGAGATATCATAAACTACGCGAGAAATACCGTCGATCTCGTTGATGATACGGTTTGACACCTGACCCAGGAACTCATACGGCAGGTGTGACCAACGCGCCGTCATAAAGTCGATGGTTTCTACACAACGCAGTGAGACAACCCAATCGTACTTACGCGCATCTCCCATTACGCCCACTGAGCGCACCGGAAGGAACACAGTGAAAGCCTGAGACACTTTGTGGTACAGGTCAGCTTTATGCAACTCTTCAATGAAGATAGCATCAGCACGACGTAGCAGGTCGCAGTATTCTTTCTTGATCTCGCCCAGTACACGTACACCCAGACCTGGACCCGGGAACGGGTGGCGATATAGCATGTCATACGGCAAGCCCAGCTCCAGGCCAATCTTACGTACTTCATCTTTAAACAGCTCACGTAGCGGCTCCACCAGGCCCAGCTCCATGTCTTCCGGCAAGCCACCTACATTGTGGTGAGACTTAATCACATGTGCTTTACCTGTGGCTGATGCCGCAGATTCGATCACGTCCGGGTAGATGGTGCCCTGTGCCAGCCATTTTGCGTTAACACGTTTGCCGGCTTCTTCGTCGAATACTTCAATGAAAGTATGGCCAATCGCCTTACGCTTGTCTTCCGGATCATCAATGCCTTTCAGTGCATCCAGGAAACGATCTTCAGCATCCACCTTAACGATGTTCAGACCAAATTTATCACCGAACATGTCCATTACCTGCTGGCCTTCATTCAAACGTAGCAGGCCATTATCAACGAATACACATGTCAGCTTATCGCCAATCGCGCGGTTGATCAGCATGGCCACCACAGATGAATCAACACCCCCTGACAGACCCAGGATCACTTCATCGTCACCCACTTGCTCTTTGATACGAGCAACCGCATCTTCAATAATCTGGCTCGGCGTCCACAGCTTTTCACAGCCACAGATATCCGTTGCAAAACGCTCAAGCAGGCGCAGACCCTGTTGCGTGTGTGTTACTTCCGGGTGGAACTGCACACCATAGAAACGCTTTTCTTCCCAAGACATAGCAGCGTGCGGGCATGTATCTGTTTTTGCAGAAGTAATGAACTGCTCAGGGATCTCGATGACTTTGTCACCATGGCTCATCCATACGTCCAGTTTACCAATACCGTCTTCGATGTGATCTTCAATCGCTTCGAACAAGGCACAGTTACCGACTTTTTCAACTTTCGCGTAACCAAACTCTTTCTTATCTGAGCTGTGTACCTTACCACCCAGCTGTGACGCCATGGTTTGCATGCCGTAACAGATCCCAAGCACAGGCACACCTGCGTTGAACACATATTCTGGAGCGCGTGGGCTGCCTTCTAAAGTCGTTGACTCCGGACCACCTGACAGAATAATCCCCTGCGGATTAAATTCGCGGATCTGCTCCTCGGTTACATCCCAGGCCCATAGCTCACAGTAAACGCCGATCTCACGGATGCGGCGGGCGATCAATTGAGTGTATTGAGAACCAAAATCTAAGATCAAAATACGGGAATCATGGATGTCTTTGCTCATTGATAATCTCGTTTGTTAGGAAGCGATAAAACTAGTAAAGCATAAGAAAAATACTTTACCTAAATGGCCGGGCAAGTTTGCCTGCCCAACGCATTGTATTTGATTATTTGTATCCGCCAGATAAAGGCAGACACTAAAATTAAGAAGGGCCGGCAACCGCCAGCCCACTTTTAGTCCGCCGGGATTAGCCCATGCGGTAGTTTGGAGCCTCTTTGGTGATCTGTACGTCGTGAACGTGCGACTCACCCATACCCGCCGAAGTCACGCGGACAAACTGCGGTTTAGTGTTCAGTTCCAAAATAGTGGCACATCCTGTCAGGCCCATGGCACTGCGGATCCCGCCCACTTGCTGATGAATAATGGTGGCGATTGGGCCTTTGTAAGCCACACGGCCTTCAATGCCTTCTGGTACCAGTTTTTCAGCTGAGTTGCTCTTCTGGAAGTAACGGTCTGATGAGCCTTCTTTTTGGTTCATCGCGCCCAGTGACCCCATACCACGGTATGACTTGTAGTAACGGCCCTGATACAGTTCAACTTCACCCGGTGCTTCTTCAGTACCGGCCAGCATTGATCCCACCATGACACACGATGCACCAGCAACCAGTGCTTTAACAATGTCACCTGAGAAGCGAATACCACCATCAGCGATAACCGGAATGTCACGCCCTTTCAGACCATCAACAGCATCTGAAATTGCTGTGATTTGAGGAACACCACACCCAGTTACAATACGTGTAGTACAGATTGAACCTGGACCAATGCCCACTTTAACGGCATCTACACCAGCGTCAGCCAATGCGATTGCGCCGTCAGCTGTTGCTACGTTACCCGCTACAATTTGCAGATCCGGATACGCTTCACGGGTTGCCTTAACACGATCGATAACCCCCTGAGAATGGCCATGTGAAGTATCGATAAGTAGTACATCCACACCCGCAGCAACCAAAGCTTCAATACGCTCGTCGGTACCTGCGCCTACGCCCACAGCAGCACCTACGCGAAGGCGGCCTTGCTCGTCTTTACAGGCATTTGGCTTTTCTTGCGCTTTTTGGTAATCCTTAACCGTGATCATGCCTTTCAGTTTGAAAGCATCATCAACGACTAAGATTTTTTCGATGCGGTGCTCGTGCATCAGGCCCAGGATCTCTTCACGTGAGGCGCCTTCTTTTACCGTTACCAGATCCGCTTTTTGTGTCATCACAGATGAAACAGGTTGATCTAATTTGGTCTCGAAACGCATGTCACGGCTGGTGATAATGCCTTCCAGCAGGTTGTTCTCACCTACCACAGGGAAGCCTGAAAAACCGTTTTCTTCAGCCAGTGCCATTGTATCAGCAATGGTTTTGTCTGCGGTCACAGTCACAGGGAAAGAAACAATCCCCGCTTCGTACGCTTTTACTTTACGTACATTGCGCGCTTGTTCTTCAATGGTCATGTTCTTATGGATGAATCCGATACCACCTTCCTGTGCAAGAGCAATTGCAAGGCGTGCTTCAGTTACTGTGTCCATAGAGGCAGAAACTAATGGCAAATTAAGTTCAATACCACGAGTCAGGCGTGTTTTTAAGTTCGCAGTGTGTGGTAGAACAGTCGAATGAGCTGGTACTAAAAGTACGTCGTCAAAGGTAAGGGCTTCTTTTGCAATTCTTAGCATGTGTGCGGCATCTCTCAAGTGAAACTGAGTATAAGGAATTGCGTGCGCATTTTATCAGCGTTCCTTATGCGAGTAAATAAAATTTAGCAAAAATATGTTAGAGTGTGCGTGAATTTTTTATGGAGCTGAGTATGTCATTGCCACAACAAGAAAAAGTTTATTCGGTCTCACGCCTGAATCGTGAGATCCGCAGTTTGCTGGAGCAGGGGTTCGCTTCTTTACAGCTGACTGGCGAGATCTCTAACTTTGTTGCGCCAGCATCCGGGCATTGGTATTTCTCTTTAAAAGATGACAAAGCGCAGGTAAAAGCCGCCATGTGGCGCGGCAACAACCGCTACTGCCGCTACCGACCACAAAACGGTGAGCAGGTATTGGTTCAGGCTCGCGTCTCCGTGTATGAACCCCGCGGTGACTATCAGCTCATCGTTGAACACATGGCACCGGCAGGCGAAGGCTTGTTAAAGCAACAGTTCGATGCTCTCAAACTACGCCTGGCGGGTGAAGGCTTGTTCAGCAGCCAGCATAAGCAACCATTGCCTGCACGCATAAACCGGGTGGGCGTTGTGACCTCTCCAACCGGGGCCGCAGTCAGAGACATTTTGTCAGTTCTGAAACGTCGTGCCCCTCAGCTGGAAGTGGTGCTCTATCCGACTCAAGTGCAGGGTCAGGAGGCCCACCTGCAAATTGCCGCACAAATCGCCCTCGCCAATCGCCGCAATGAAGTGGATGTATTGATCGTCGGCCGTGGTGGTGGTTCGCTCGAAGATCTCTGGTGCTTTAATGAAGAAACGGTTGCCAGAGCAGTATTTACCAGCGAGCTGCCGGTGATCAGTGCCGTCGGTCATGAAATCGACACCACCATCAGTGATTATGTGGCCGATCTGCGTGCCCCCACCCCTTCCGCTGCCGCAGAACTGGTCAGCCCTGATGGGGCAGAAATTCTGGCTCAAGTACGTCAACAAAAACAGCGCCTTGAAGGTGCGATGCAGCGTTACCTGGCTCAGCAAGCGCAGCAATTGCACAATACACATCAGCGCCTGTTGCTACAACACCCGCAAACTCAGCTGATGCAACAGGCACAAAAAGTAGATGAATTGAGTGGTCGTCTGCACCGAGCAATTAGCCACCAGCAGCACCGTGCACAAAGCCGGGTTTCACTGGCACAACACCGCTTACAACAATTCCACCCACAACAAAAGCTGCGTTATGCCAGCCAACACCTTGATGGATTGAAAGACAAGCTCACACGTGCGATGCAAACATCGCAACAGCAACATCAGCAGCAACTCGCTTTGCTGGCAGCCAGACTCGACAGCGTCAGCCCATTGGCTGTATTGTCACGTGGCTACAGCATTACCAAATCAGGTGAGCAAGTCGTCAAATCGACCCAGGATGTGGCCGTTGGTGACGTGCTGATGACGGAGTTGCATGATGGTCGCGTACAAACACAAGTGCTAAAGCTTCACCCTCACAATGACAACAAAGAGAACGATTAATACTCTGTGTTCAATTGACGGATGCTCTTTGTGCTCAAATGCACTTGCATCCCTTGCGCCGTTTGCTGCGCCGAACTGACCTTAAAGTGTGTTATCCACGTGCTGTTAAAGAGGCTGTCGTTAAGGCGCTGCCATTGCATGGCATCTACGTCCTGGCTGCGCGGTACAAAACTCAATTGACACACATGGCGCTTACAACCGTAGCTGGCGTATGCGAAATACGTACTTAAGTCACTGGTATAGAGAAAATCACCGAGCTGTAACTCAAGCTCATCGGCCCACACCGGGTCACGTAATTCCGTGCGAAAAATATCCGCCAGTTGACGATTGATGTTGCCAGACGACGCGGCTTGCTGATGCTGTGTCGATGACTCAGACGCCGAGTCGACGTGTGCCTTAACCTGTGCCAGCTCCCCTTGTAACTGCTGAACCTGTTGCTTCAATGCGGTGAGTTCAGCCTTTTCTTGGGCAGTGTCGGGGAGTTCTCTAGAAGACAGCATATCAGGCAAAGAGGAGGATATCTGTTGAGCCCGGGATGAGTCGGGCTCTGCGTATTCTGTCAGTGAAGCAGAGATAGGGGTTGCAGCCCACCAGGTCAGTGGTGCAACAATCGCTGCACCGAGTAGCATCCAGCACATTTTTTGGCCTAGGTTGTCCATCTGCCCCACCCTGAAGTCAATCAGATGCTAGAGCATCGCGCTGGTGTGAGATTCGTTACGGGCAATCAAATCCTCATCAAGAAAGTTCTGATCCATGGATTCGGCCGGACACGCACAAGGCGGATTACCCACAACCTTAGCAGGCACACCCACCACTGTTGTATGTGGATCGACAGCCTTTAGGACCACGGAACCTGCCCCTATGCGTGCGCCCTCGCCCACTTCGATGTTGCCCAGCACTTTTGCCCCTGCGCCGATCAATACGCCTGCGCGTATTTTAGGGTGACGATCTCCTTGCTCGTTACCGGTTCCCCCTAAGGTGACCGACTGCAAGATTGAGACGTTGTTTTCTATTACAGCTGTTTCACCTATGACTATACCAGTCGCATGGTCAAACATAATGCCATGGCCGACTTTACAAGCAGGATGGATATCAACACCAAATACTTCGGATGAACGACTTTGGACAAAACGGGCGAGCTCTTTTCTGTCTTGTCGCCATAAGCAATGTGCGAGTCGGTGTGCTTGTATTGCATGGAAGCCCTTAAGGTTTGAAATAACGTTAAGGTAACTATCGGCAGCCGGGTCACGATCTTTAACGGCTTTTATATCATGCGCCACATGAGTCAACATACGGTCACAATCCACAAAGGCCTGATCAAACAATTCACGAATAGTAAATGCCGATACCACGGCGTCTGCCAGCTTGTTAGCAACAATAAAGCTCAATGCCGCGCCCAGACAATCATGATTTAAAATACTTGAGTAAACATGGCTGGCGAGCAGCGGCTCGCGGTCTACTAATTCGGTTGCTTCCTGACGAAGCTTTTGCCAGATCTCGTGTCTCATAAACTGCACTATTTCAATTATTCCAAGGCCTTTTTCTATCTTACCCTGCAAATGCGTAAATTAGCAGTGATAGTCAAATGCTTCTTGCATCAATTTGTTATTAATTATAACCCGAAACAGCGAATTGGGGATGGATGAAAGACAGGCGGATCGCAGATCCGCCTGAGCAAGCGAGGAGTCCCGATGGGACTCCACTCTGGTGTTACTTAAATACCGCTTCTGCGTTCATCACGTCGATGTTCGCAGCTGGGATAGCCAGCTTGTAGTTGGCGATGTGTTTATCTTCATCGATAAGCGTTTGCGGTTTTTCTGCGTTATAGTGCATTGGCGACTCTGTCTGATTAGCCAAACGCGCTTTCATATCAGCCGCATCGCCTGTGACAAACACATAGTGGATATTGTCACTTTGCAGGTTTTCACGGATCACCCGATTCACATCTTCAACTGTCAAAGATGCCAGCTGGTCGCGAACATAACTGACAAACTCATCAGTGTTATAGAACTGGCTGTCCAGCGCATAACCCAGCTGACGGTCCTGACTGGCGACCATCTGAGGCACAAAGTTGCTCAGGAAGTTGCGCGTTGCCTGGAAGTCACCCTCAGTCATACCGTCATTGATCAGTTTATCCAGCTCATATTGCGCAACACGCGTGGCAAAGTGTGCATCGTTATTTGAGCGCAACGGTCGCAGCCATACCTGGAAAATTTGCTCAGAGCGACCCAAGTTCGCATCCGGCTTAGTCTGGAACATGCCACGCGGGAAATACTCAATGTAGGCATAATCACCATAGTTCATACCTCGCACCTGTCGAATACGCTGGAACAGGTAGGCATTCGAGTTACGGTGCTCACCAAAATAAGAGCGTACTAACCACAGTGCAGTCCAGTCTTTGCTGCTGCGGATGGTATCAATCGGGAAGCCAAAGGAGACCGCTGTTGATTTAGCGCTCTTTTCAATGATGGTCGCGTGACGGCCAGTCAGTGCCGGTGCATCCGGAATAGTCAGGCGAGATGCCTCACCTTTAGGCAGTTGAGCCAGGTCACTCAGCATACGTGCTTTAAGCTTGTCATCGAGCGCACCTGTGATGCCGACATTCAGCTTGGCCTGTGTAAACTCGCTGCGATAGAAGGCTTTTACATCATCCAGTGTCAGTGCTTCCAGATCCGATAAATCGCCCAGGTTGTAGCTCTCATACGGGTGACCCTGATATAGCTTGTGGTAAAGCACTTCTTTACCCAGTTCTTCATCGTTAGATGCCTTGAGGCCCGCCTTGATGTTGTCAATCATCTCTTTTTTCAGACGCTTGAAATCATCTTCACGGAAACCCGGGTTGAGTAACTGCTCACTGACTAACGTATACCACTGTGCCGCATTGTCTTTGTGCACCCGACCACGTAAAGAAAGCATTTCTTTGTCGATCTGATAGTCGAAACTTCCCGCAATCGGATAGAGTGCTTTTTGAATTTCTTTATACGACTTGCTCTGCGAACCGCCATTAGCAATCATGGCTGCGGTCAGTGCTGCGACGCCTTTTTTCCCTTTCGGATCAGCCGCTGCACCGGTGTAGAACAACAAGTTTACATCCACCAGCGGTGACGCATTGGTGTTGTCCAGTACAGAGAAGTGCTGCTGTTTTGGCTGGCCGAGTTGGGCAACCAGGTTATCAAGCTCAACTTCTTTATCGAATCCTGTCACTTCAGTCAGATCAGACATGGTCACTGTGGTACGACCGCTGTCGACAAAATAACGGTTGGCCACATCGCGAATATCTTCGGCGCTCACTGAATCACTGGTCGCATACAGCGTGTTGATCACTTCCGGATCGCGCTCAAAATGCATGTACTCGGCCAGCATACTGGCAATCGCCTGTGATGAGTCCAGCCCGTTCGCAAAGTTGTATTTAAGGTTAGATTTAAGTGCTGCCAGTTTGTCGCTGTCGACCAGCTCAGTGCGAGCAGTCGCATAAGTACGGTTGATGGCATCACGCACCACGGCCAGGTCACTTTCTTCATTTACCTTCACAAAGACATGCAGCAGACCCGGATCTTTGGTCTCGGCATTGTAAGTAAACATCTGACTGGCAATTTGCTTATCGACTACCAGCTCTTGATACAGCTCGGAGTTTTCAGAGAAATACAGTTGCGAGATCAGATCCAGTGCCGCGCGATCTTTTTTCTGAGGCTCCCACGCTGTGCCTTTGTATGAGACCAAGAGCCAATGGCCCGGCAAACCTTCATAGTGCTCATGCACGTATCTGGCTTGCTGCTGTTTTGGCTCAACCGGAATATCAGCAACGTAATTACCGCGCTGCCAGCCACCCCAGTGTTTTTTAACCATTTTCATGGTTTCCTGCGGATCCACGTCGCCGACAATCACAATCGAGACATATTCCGGCTTATAAAATCGTTCAAAGAAAACTTGTCCGTACGCCATTTGATCGGGCATCGCTTCAATATCTTCGAAGAAGCCCATCGTGGTGTGTTTATAGGTATGCTTATCAAAGGCCTCTTTACGCACAGCACTTAACAGCTTACGAATTGGGCTGGCGTTGTTCTTCAGGTATTCGCCCTTTACCGTTAAGGCTTCGGTGCGGAACTGAGACTCGCTGTAGCTCAGGTTCTGGAAGATATCTGCTTTAATCTCTAAAACCTTATCCAGGTGCTCTTTAGAGAAATTCAGATGGTAGTTAGTATAATCATTGGTAGTGTAAGCGCGGTTATCTACGCCTGAGTTTTTCAGAATGTCAGCGTAAACATCTTGAGGGAACTTCTCCGAGCCCTTAAACATCATGTGCTCAAAAAAGTGTGCAAATCCGGTGCGGCCCGGTTCAACTTCGTTGCGCGAACCAACAGATACCGGGATCTGTAACGAGACAACATCTGGATAATCAGTTTTCACCACCATGACGCGCAGGCCATTATCCAGCTCTTCCAGAACATAATCCTGCGCAAACACCTTGTTACTTGCCTGGGCCTGAACTTGGCCTGACGTCTGCTCAGTCGATTGCTGAGAGGTTACGCACCCGGTCAGTGCCAGTGACACCGCGAGGCTGGTCGCCAGTAGTTTAAATTTCATATGCTTCCCTTAAATCTGTAGTGATTATTATTTTTGGCCTCGCTCGAGTGAGGCACATCGTTCCCAATTATGCCGCAATCCCGTTTGAATTCATCTTTACGCGCTCATTTTATGTAAAAAAATATGAACTGCATTGGCCCGTTCAAAGCTATCGGCAAAACAATGGCTTGCTCCAAAGTCGCAAAATCATATGAAAGAAATTCATGGGCATTGAATTTGTTTCAAGAAAAAAATCTATCTAGACGTCTAAATGGCTGCTATATTAGATCCCAGAAACTGAATTTTTGCCGGAGCCAAAATCATGGCGTTATCACTACAAGAGAAAATCTTAGACCCGAACCAAGGGGTATATTTGATTGGTACGACTCCGCCCAAATCCGGTACGGAGCAAGACAAAGTTGAACGTATTGCCACTAAGCTGCTCGACCGTCTGCACGAAATTGAATACGACGGCGTCATCATTTACGACATTCAGGACGAAAGCAGTCGCACCAATGTGCCCCGTCCTTTTCCGTTTAAAGAAACGGTTGATCCCTGTGAATACAGCCGCCTGGTCAAGTCTTTGTCAAAACTGGACGTGATCACCTATAAAAGTGTCGCACAACGTGACAGCGCTGAATTTAACCAGTGGCTCAGCACCACCAAACAAGAGTTTGGCCTGAATAATTTAGTGCTGGTTGGCTCTCCGTCTTCGCAAGGTAAAATCAATCTACCACTGCCAGAGGCGTATCAGGCGCTGGCCCAGCACGAAGAAAACTTTTTCCTCGGTGGCGTAACTATTGCGGAGCGCCATGCATCAAAACGCAATGAGCACGAGCGACTGATTGAAAAAACCACCCAGGGCTGCGAGTTCTTTATTTCTCAGGCCGTCTATGATGCACAAGCCACCATAGACTTGATCACCAGCTATGCCCGCACCTGTAAACAGCAAGGCATTGCGCCTAAGCGGCTGATCCTGACTTTCACCCCGTGCGGCGGTGAGAAAACCTTGCAATTTATGGAATGGCTGGGCATTTCAGTGCCTGAAGCAACCAAATGGCGCATGCTGGATGCAGACAACACCCTGAGTGAGTCGATCCGCATTTGTCGTGAGAATTTGGATTCAATTCTGCGTAGTTGTGCTCATCTGGATGTTCCGCTGGGACTGAACATAGAAAGCCTGACTAACCGCAAAGAAGAGATCGATGCGTCTATCAACCTCTATCGTCTGCTCAAGGCCACCATGGAGCTGACACTGGCGGAAAAGCAGATCGCTTAATAATTTGGAACCAATAAAAAACCGAGCACACTGGCTCGGTTTTTTATTTTCAGACATCAGGTTATTCGGACTTTTGCTCTCTGCCAAGCAATGCCATGGCCGCTTCTTTGACGTCTTTTTGTTGATACAGCACCTGATAGATTTGCTCCGTGATAGGCATTTCAATGCCAGTACGCTTTGCCAGCAAGTACACTTCTTTGGTGTTACGATACCCTTCAACCACCTGGCCAATACTCTGCATGGCCTCTTCAACGTTTTTACCCTGGCCCAGCGCCAGACCAAAACGTCGGTTACGGGATTGGTTGTCAGTACAAGTCAGGATCAAATCGCCCAGTCCCGCCATCCCCATAAAGGTTTCAGAACGTGCCCCCAGCGACAACCCTAGCCGGCAGAGCTCTGCCAGACCACGGGTGATCAAGGCTGTTCTGGCATTGGCACCAAAGCCAAAACCATCTGACATACCCGCACCAATGGCGATGACGTTTTTCACTGCGCCACCTAACTGGATACCGATAAAGTCGTCATTGCTGTACACCCGGAACGAACGACCACAATGCAGCAGCTTAGCCAGTTCACCTCTGAATGCTTCGCAACGAGATGACACTGAAATTGCGGTAGGTAAGCCGGCGGCCATTTCTTTTGCAAAGGTCGGCCCAGACAAAACCGCCAGCGGAACCTGCTCACCGAGGACGTCCAGTGCTACATCCTGCAGCAACCGGCCAGTATCTGGCTCCAGTCCTTTGGTTGCCCAGGCAACTTTGGTTCCAGGTAACAAGTGTGGCTTAATTGCCTCCAGAGTTTGCGCGAACGCATGGCTGGGCACCACCACCAGGACCAACTGACTAGCCTGGACGGCCTTAGTCAGTGAGGCTTCCAGCTGCAATGAAGCCGGAAAATCAATGTCTGGCAGATAACGGGCATTCTGACGCGAGCTGGCTAACTGCGCGATGGCAGTGCTGTCACGTCCCCAAAGAGTAACCTGGTGACCGTTGCGGGCAAAACAAATAGCAAGGGCGGTGCCATACGACCCCGCCCCTAATACGGTCACAGCTGAATGTGCTGTATTCATCACTTATGCGTCAGCAGCTTGCTCTTGCGCGGCACGTTGCTGCATGTACTGAGCAAATAGCGCGTCAAAGTTAACTGGTGCCAGGTTCAATTGTGGGAAAGTACCACGGTTAACTAGGCCAGATACCGCTTCACGTGCATATGGGAACAGGATGTTCGGGCAGAATGCGCCAAGCATGTGTGCCATTTGTAGCTCTTCCAGTTCACCGATAGAGAAAATACCCGCTTGCTGGATTTCACATAGGAATGCGGTTTCTTCGCCCAATGACGCAGTCACAGTCAGTGCCAGAACAACTTCATATACACCTTCGTCCAGCTTGGCAGAACGCGTGTCCATGTCCAGTTTTACCTCAGGTGTCCACTCTTTCTGGAAGATAGCCGGAGAGTTAGGTGTTTCGAAAGACACGTCTTTGGTATAGATGCGCTGAATGTTAAATTGTGGACCTTGTTGTTCTTCTGCAGCAGCTGCGTTGTTTTGCTCTGTCATTGTTCTTCCTAATTATTCGTCTTTATTTAATGTGGGGCAGCACCACGGGTCGTACCCGGGATGCCAAAAATTATTTCAGTAATGCGTCCAGCTTACCTTGTGCTTCGAGTGCCATCATGTCGTCACAACCACCAATGTGCTGCTCTTTGATGAAAATCTGTGGCACAGTATGACCGCCATTTGCTTTACTGATCATCTCTTCACGCAGCTCGGGTTGCGCGCCGATATCGTACTCGGTATATGTGACACCTTTACTATCCAGCAACGCCTTAGCGCGATGACAGTAAGGACAGTAATCCTTTGTATAAATAACAACTTGGCTCATATTTACTCCTATTTACCCGAGGCGGTTGGCAGGCCGGCTGTTTGCCAGGCACCAAAACCACCCGACAAAACGTATACTTGCTCAAAGCCCGCTTTGTACATATTGCTGGCAATGCCAGAGGCGGTCATGCCGGTGTTACACACCAGTATAATGGGCTTAGTTTTGAACTTTTCAAGTCCTGCGAAATCATTTTGTTTGGCTTTTTCCACATTCATGTGTTCGCTGCCTGCGATGCGCGAACCGTTAAACTCCTTCACTGCACGCATGTCAAACACCTGACCTTCCTGACGGTTCACCAAAATAGTAAGCTGTTGCGGATTGATCTGACGGATTTTAGAAAACATGCCTTTCAACCAGCTAGAGACCAACATAGCTGCTAAAACCAGCCAGATGATGCTGAGAATGGGGTTTCTGCCTAAAAACTCGATGTATTGTTCCATATTGTCTTTACCAACCGGGAAAATGAAATTGCTCGCGAGTATACTTTCTTACGGGCGTTGGTACAAACATCTGTGACGTAATCGCTGAGTACACTGGCAAAGCCCAATCCCCTGTACGGCATGCAGCAAAGCATAGTACACCCACACGTAATGGTTAATGTGAATTTTAAAGTGGTTGAGGATAAATCACGCTTAGAGGGCTGAATAATCATATAAAACAGGGTATCCTATGGCCAGATTTCGTGCACGTTTCAGGAGCCCAAATGACTGTGAAGAAAAAACCTCTGGTATTAATGATCCTCGATGGCTGGGGATACCGCGAAGATGCTGAGAGTAATGCTATTTTGGCAGCCAACACGCCGGTATTAGATGAACTATGGCAAACACGTCCGCGTACATTGATCTCTGGTTCAGGCCTGGATGTGGGATTACCAGACGGTCAGATGGGTAACTCAGAAGTCGGCCACGTCAACCTCGGTGCCGGCCGTATCGTTTATCAGGATTTTACCCGCATTACTAAAGCCATTGATGATGGCGAATTTGAGCATAACCCTGCACTGGTCGATAACATCGACAAAGCAGTTACTGCCGGTAAAGCGGTCCACCTGATGGGACTACTAAGCCCGGGCGGCGTACACAGTCACGAAGATCACATTGTTGCTGCCATCGAGCTGGCAGCCAAGCGCGGTGCCAAAGCGGTTTACTTCCACGCCTTTTTAGACGGCCGTGATACCCCTCCTCGCAGTGCACAGGCTTCAATTGAACGTATTGAAACACTCTTCACCAAGCTGGGCTGTGGTCGTCTGGCCTCAATTGTCGGTCGTTACTATGCTATGGACCGCGATAACCGCTGGGAGCGTGTTGAAGCCGCTTACAACCTGATGGTCTGTGGCCAGGCTGAACACCGTTTTGCCAATGGTGTCAGTGCTCTGAACGCCGCTTATGAGCGCGATGAAAACGACGAATTCGTTAACGCCACTGTGATTGCCGCTGAAGACCAGGAAGCAGCCACCATCAACGATGGCGATACGCTGATCTTCCTCAACTTCCGTGCTGACCGTGCCCGTCAAATGAGCCGTGCTTTTGTGGATGCCGACTTTGATGGCTTCAACAAACAAAAAGCACCGGTACTGAGTGGTTTTGTGATGATGACAGAGTATGCTGCCGACATTCATGCCCCTATCGCCTTTGCGCCGGAGAAGCTAACCAATGTATTGGGCGAATGGTTAGCAAAACACAATAAGACCCAGCTACGCATTTCTGAAACTGAAAAATATGCCCACGTGACTTTCTTCTTCAGTGGCGGTCGTGAAGACCTCTTTGAAGGCGAAAAGCGCGAGCTGATCCCATCACCACAAGTTGCTACGTATGACTTACAACCTGAGATGAACTCGGCCTTACTGACCGACACACTCATTAACGCCATTCACAGTGGCGAGCACGACGTGATCATCTGTAACTACCCGAATGGCGACATGGTCGGTCACTCCGGCGTATTTGACGCTGCCGTGAAAGCTTGTGAAGCCGTCGATGCCTGTATTGGCCGCGTTGTTGCTGCACTGGAAGAAGTTGGTGGTGAAGCACTGATCACAGCCGATCACGGGAATGCCGAGCAAATGGTCAACAGCAAAACGGGCCAGGCCCACACGGCGCACACCAGCGAGCCTGTTCCATTCATCTATATTGGCCGTGACGCACAACCACAAACCGGCAAAACCCTCAGCGATGTGGCACCGACCATGTTACATCTGCTGGGTATGGCACAACCAGAGGAAATGACAGGGTCTCCCGTCATGCTGCTGAAGTAATTTATGCGCCATACGCTTGCTGTACTCTCGGTCTGTTTGCTGCCCATACTCGGGCAGGCAAATGAAACCCGCACCAAAGCCGATCTGGCTGCGGTGCAGGCTGAGCTCAAAAAGAGTCAGGCCGCCTATCAACAGCAACAAGCCAGCTTTAGTGCACTCAAAAGCACCCTGCAATCCTTTGAACTGGAGATCGCCAAAAGTGCCAAAGCACTGGCATTCACCGAGCAGGGGATCAGCGAAAACAAACAACAGCAATATACGCTACAACGCGAAGCTGAGCAGCTTGAGCTGCAAAAAAAGCGCTTACAACGGCTGCTCGCCGCACAACTCAAAAGTGCTTATGTCACAGGCAGTCACGATTACTCAAAAATGCTGCTAAACCAGCAACATGCCGCGGCGTTAGAACGCACCATCAGCTACTACGATTACTTTAACCAGGCGCGTATCGCGCAGCTCGAAGCCCTCAAATCGGTGTTTGCCAAACTGGCAGAAAACCGTGCCCAACTAGAGCGTAAAAAGAAACAGCTGCTTGCATTACAGGATCAGCAAACCGCCCGTCGGGACGAATTAATGTTGGCGCAAAACGCCCGCAAAACCCACCTGAATAAACTTAACGACAAGCTCAGTCAGGCAAAAGCGGCTATTGCCTACCTTGAAGAAAACGAGCAAACCTTAATTTCCACCCTCGAAACCTTAGCCTCAGAGCAGGCCAGTAGCCCCGAACAATATGTGGCGCAACTGCAAGGATTACAAAGGTTAAAGGGCAAACTTGCCTGGCCTCTCGATGGCCGTCTGAAACACAGGTTTGGTCAGCGTAAACATGTGGGTATGAATTGGAAAGGCGTCGTGATCCGAGGCAGCAATGGCACACCGGTTAATAGTGTTGCACCGGGTCAGGTGGTCTATGCCGATTGGTTGAACGGTTTTGGCTGGGTCATCGTATTGGATCATGGGGAAGGCTTTATGAGCCTGTACGGTCATGCCCAAACCCTGCTTAAAGACGTTGGCGATCAGGTCATGCCAGGCGAGCCCATCGCCCTGGTGGGGCAAAGCGGCGGACAAACCGATCCTGGTCTATACTTCGAAATACGGCATAAGGGAAGCGCTGTTGATCCAGTAAAATGGTGCAGATCCAGTTAACTGACTAACCGATGCTGCCCCCCAGTGAGGAGCAGCATATGATGACTCCATGTGTTCAACCTGATAACAATCGCCTCTGGCATTGGCTTTTTGCATTCAGCCTGATGCTCAGTTTGCTATGTTTGCCACTCAGTGCCAAACAACTATCCAGCGAACAAATCGACGAAATTCTCTATCATATACACACCTATTATGTGGAAGATCTGCCACTCAGCCATGTCAAAAAAGACAACTTTAGTGAATTACTCACCCAACTTGACGATTATTCTAAGTTCCTTGACGAACACGAACTCGAAGCCTTATTCAGCGCAGCCAATGGCCGTTACACCGGACTGGGTATTGAGGTAGAAGAAGTCGAAGATGGCGTGGTTATTGTCGATACGCTGCCAGGCTCTCCGGCAGAGGCCGCAGGTATTGAGGGCGGTGACAAGTTGTTGGCCATCAACACCCACGATGTGAAGCGCAAATCCATTGCCGAAGTTTCGAAGCTACTGCGAGAAGCCCAATTTTCAACTATACAACTCACTGTAGAGCGCGCCAACACTGAAGTAACATTGGCGCTCAGACGCCAGGAGATCACCCTGCGTAGTGTCTCCAGCCAGCTTTTACCCGGCGGTATCGGTTATGTGTTGCTGAGCAGCTTCAATAATCACAGTTACCACGACATTGCCCGCCATATCAGTATGCTCAATAGCCACCTAGGGGAACCACTCAAGGGCCTGATCATCGACTTGAGAGATAATCCCGGCGGCACACTCAATAGTGCTGTGGCCATCTCAGATTTGTTTTTGCAAAGCGGCACCATCGTGAGTACCCGAGGACGCTTTTATGATGCCAATCAACGTTTTTTTGCAGCTCAAGGCGATATACTCAATGGTGCCCCGATGTTAGTGCTGATCAATGAGCAATCCGCTTCAGCAGCCGAAATACTGGCTGGCGCATTGCAAGATAATAGCCGGGCATTGATCCTGGGCAACCGCTCGTACGGCAAAGGATCAGTTCAGTCTTTGATCCCCATAGGTAATGGTACTACGGCACTGAAACTAACCACAGCCCGTTATTTCACTCCCTCAGGCCAATCTATCGAAGGAACCGGGATCCAACCGGACGTAATTTTTAGTAAACAAGTACTTTTAGAACTGGACAAAGACGCTATAATGGCTGGTGAAAAAAAGGTCAGACTGACCTTTGTTGCCAACCTAGATAAACATTGGCAAGAAGCGGAACAGCTATTACAAAACCATAATTTACAACAATAATTCAGGATAGTGCGCTTACTTATAACAGGCTTTTTGGTGCTTTCTCTCTGCGCAGCACCAAGCTATGGCAACCAGATTGCCATCGTCATCGACGACATTGGATATCACGAACGTGACTTAGAACTGCTGGATCTGCCCGGCCAATTGAGCTACGCCATTTTACCACACACCCCGTTTTCACAGCGCTTTGCCTATCAGGCCAGTCATAAGCGCCGCGAGTTGCTGTTGCACATTCCGATGCAGGCGCTGGAAGACAAAGCCCTTGGGCCAGGTGGCCTGACACTGGACATGCGCAAATGGCAGCTGCAAACCACGCTTGGCCATGCGCTGGCAACCTTGCCTCAGGTCAAAGGCGTCAATAATCATATGGGCTCAGCGCTCACCCAATCTGTCGAGCCAATGAAGTGGACCATGGAGCTACTCAAAAAGCGCGGGCTGTACTTTCTTGACAGCCGCACCACTGAACTGAGTCAGGCCCAGAATGTGGCCAATTTGTATGGTGTTGCCAATGTCGCCCGCCATGTTTTTTTAGATAACCAGACACAGCCAGATGCGCTGCGTCGCCAATTTGAAGAACTAAAATCACTCGCTCGCCAGCAAGGCTATGCCATCGGCATTGCACACCCCTACCCACAAACCCGACTCTTTCTTGCCGAAGCACTGAGCGAATTGGCAAACGAGGGCATCGAACTGGTTCCTTTGTCACACCTGGTTGAACAAAAGTACATCCAGCTGGCTGCGGTAAAACGTAGTCCACTCACCTCAGACTAAGGCTAATCAGCATAAATACACCACCCACCTCCGTGATCAAAGCGGCCATTCATAGGGGTTTCAAGCGCCCTATTTTGAGATTCGGCCTGGAGACAAATTGGTAAATTCTTGTGACATCTGTACAAATCTAAGCGCCTCGACGAAAACCGAAGCAGGGCTTTCCTCAGCGGGATAAATGCGCCTTAATTGAGTGCATTGGCAGAAAAATTTGATCTGGGACCATTCACTGATGCTTGGTGTCGGCTAGACTTAACTCAAACAGCATGCTCGCTTAAGGAAGTACTATGTTAACCACAGTTGCCGATTTAATGACGCCAGATCCACTGGCGGTTAGTGAAACTAATACCCTCAACGATGCCCATAACCTGATGCGTGAAAAGAACATTCGTCATATCCCAGTCATAGATGACCATGGCATGCTGGTCGGTATGCTGACACAGAAGATCATGATTGCCAAAGTGATGGGGATCATTGCCACCTACGGCACCAATGCATTGGAGCGCAAAGAAAAACAACAGCAAGTTGCTGAAGTGATGGCCACCGACTTTGCCAGTGTCCAGCCACAGCAGAGCTTACAGGAAGTGGTGCGGTTTTTTGTTGATAACCGTCATGGCTGCATGCCAGTCACAGACGACAATGGCAAATTGTTAGGTATTCTAACCTCATCGGACTTTGTCCGTCTGGCCGCCGCCTTATTGTCATAAAAAAAGCCCCTGCTGGGGCTTTTTCTTTGCATTTCAGACCTATCAGGCTTTAGCTTGCAGGGTACGTGCTACCGTGCGCATGCCTAACGTTGTTGCGCCCGATGCCCATTGCGATCCCGCAGTGTTCTGGAACGATGCAGCCAGGTCGATATGCACCCAGCCCTGGCCTTCATTGGGCACAAAGCGAGACAAGAAGCCCGCTGCATTAGATGCACCACCGAAGCCACCGCCTTTTTGTGCACGGCTGTTCGCTGTGTCAGCGTACGCCGACGGGCAGTTGTTCTGGTGCCATTTTTCCAGTGGCAACGGCCAGGCCGCCTCAAACTCTTCGTGAGCAAACTGTTGTACTTCGCTCACTAATTCTTTGTCCAGGCCAAACAGAGCATTGTATTCCTGACCAACCGCAACCAGGGCTGCGCCCGTCAGGGTGGCTGCGTCAATAATCAATGGCGCACCGGTTTCGCCTGCGGCCATCAGACCGTCAGCCAGTACCAGACGACCTTCCGCATCCGTGTTCACAATTTCAACTGTAGTGCCGTTTTTATACGTCAGGATATCTCCCAGCTTATAAGCATGACCTGAAATTAAGTTTTCCGCACAGCATAAGAACAGCTTGATGCGTTTGTCTATGCCACGCTGAATAGCAATGGCCAGGCCTGCCGTCACCGTCGCCGCGCCGCCCATGTCGCATTTCATGGTTAGCATGCCTTCGCTTGGTTTAATGGAATAACCGCCTGAATCAAAGGTGATACCTTTGCCCACCAACGCTGCCGCAACCGGGGCGTCTTCATCGCCTGTTGGGTTAAAGTCCAGCTCCAGTAATACCGGAGGACGCTCACTGCCCCGGCCCACTTCATGGATCCCGATCCACTGATGTTCAAGCAGGGCGTTCCCTTTAATGATTTGATAGCTGACATGCTCGGGGGCCAGTGACTGAATAAATTCAGCCGCTTTACCTGCCAGGCTTTCCGGATAAATGTCTTCAGCCGTGCCATTGATCATCTGACGGGTCCAGGTTGCAGCCGTTTTCAGTGCCTGTAATTCAGTGAGGTCAGACTGTGCGTTATCACAGAAGGTAACACCATCCAGTTGCTTCGGGCTTACAAACCCCTGATAAAATGCCCACTGAGATTCAGTGCACCAGGCATCACCCTGTAACTCAACTGCCAGGATCCCTTGCTGTGCCACGCTGCGACCCGCTTTTTGAATGATCTTCAATGTCTCGTGTTCGCTCAGGTGCACCAGTGCGCCCTCCTGATCGTACGATAAAGTCGCATTGCCACCCCAGTGTGCAGCCGGGGCCTGATCCGTCAGTCGAACAATAAATTTGTCAGCCATATATGATTTCACTCTTGCGCTTATTAGTTACTTGCAGTGTACACTAGCGGGCAAAATGCCCCAAATGAATGCGATTAATCTATGAAGTTTCACGTCCCACTGGCAAAAGCCACCTTACTAAAACGCTATAAGCGCTTTTTGGTTGACTTGCGCAACGATGCACAAGAAGAGTTCACCGTTCATTGCGCTAATACAGGCAAAATGACAGGGTGTGCTGACCCCGGCTTTGGTGCCTACTACTCAACCAGTGACAACCCGAAACGCAAATATCCACACTCGTTAGAACTGACCGAAAATCAAGATGGTGACCTGATCTGCGTGAATACAGCGGTGGCCAACAAGGTTGCCATAGAAGCGCTTGAACAGGACCGCATTCCCGAACTAAGAGGCTACCGGACACAACGCAGCGAAGTGAAATACGGCACAGAGAATAGCCGCATCGACATCTTACTTCAGGATCAGGACAAGCCTGACTGTTACATAGAAGTGAAATCTGTCACTCTACTCGAACAGGAGCAAGGCTATTTTCCGGATGCCCAGACCACCCGAGGCCAAAAACATCTGCGCGAACTGATCCAGACTCGCCAGCAAGGCATGCGCGCCGTGCTGCTGTTTGTTGTCATGCACAACGGTATCAATCAGGTCAAACCAGCTGCCCATATCGATAGCAAATACGCCGCACTGATTGAGGAAGCGCTGACACATGGGGTGGAGATCTATGCCTACCGGGCCGAAGTCTCAACCCAGGAAATCATACTCACCAAGGCACTTCCCTTTGCTGAGCGCTAAACTAGCATGATATACAACAGTGATCTTACGGCATAAAAAGTGCAGTATAATGAGTATTAAGCTTGAAAGTAGAAAATTTGCCTCCATATAGCTGCAAATGTCAGTGTGACCCCCGTCCGTCGCGACTTTGTGATTCCGATCATACCTTCAAACCGGGAGTGGTCTAACAAGCAAAAAGTGTTTGCCAAGGGGTAAAGATTTTGCTATCTATAGCCGCCGGCGTTAGCTGGGGTTGTTTATTAAGGATTTAGGAGAATGCTATGCCAGACCAGAAAAAACTAGGGTTGTTGGCTCAAGCCGGTTTAGAACCTTATCAGGAAAAGCCGGGTGAAGAATATATGAATGACGCACAGCGTGCGCATTTCAAAAAATTACTGGAAGCGTGGCGTAGCGATCTTCGTAACGAAGTTGACCGCACTAAGAGCCACATGCAAGATGAAGCAGCAAACTTCCCTGATCCAGTCGATCGTGCAGCACAGGAAGAAGAGTTTTCTTTGGAACTGCGTACTCGCGACCGTGAGCGTAAGCTAATCAAGAAAATTGAAAAAACACTACAACTTATCGAAGACGACGATTTCGGTTATTGTGACTCATGTGGCATTGAAATTGGTATTCGCCGCCTTGAGGCCCGTCCAACAGCGGACCTATGTGTAGACTGTAAATCAATCGCTGAAATAAAAGAAAAACAACAAGGCCGGGGCTAACTCACGTTCGTCTTAGCTATGCTACCCCAGTTTAATAGCGATTATCTGTCCGGGAGCTATCGAGGTCGATTTGCTCCCTCTCCCTCCGGCGCACTCCATTTCGGCTCTTTGATAGCCGCACTTGCCAGTTATCTTGATGCTAAAATCAATCACGGTCAGTGGTTGGTTCGCATGGAAGACATAGACACTCCCAGAGTGGTTGCAGGTGCCGCCGATGAGATTCTCAGAACTTTGGATGCCTATGGTCTGCATTGGGATGGCGAAGTGGTTTATCAAAGCCAGCGCCACGACTTATATCAGGATGTACTGGCGCAGCTAAGTGCCGCAGATCTGATCTACCCTTGCAGCTGCACCCGCAAAGCGCTCAAGCAACGCGGTGGCATTTATGATAACCATTGCCGGGCTCGACAGCTTTCGCCCGAAGGTAACGCGCTGCGACTTACTCAAACTCAACCCGTTTATTCATTCACCGATCTGCTTCAGGGTGAGGTGCAACTGAGCAAGGCGTTGGCTGAAGAAGACTATATCGTAAAACGCCGTGACGACCTGTTTGCTTACCAGTTAGTCGTGGTCGTCGATGACATTGACCAGCAAATTACCCGCATTGTGCGCGGTGCCGATCTGTTGGAGCCCACCGCACGCCAGATCAGCTTGTTCACACAGCTTATTGGCGACGCACCAGACTATGCCCATGTCTCGCTTGCAGTGGCACAGCCCGGCTTTAAATTGTCCAAGCAAAACCATGCACCCGCTATCGACAATACCAGGCCGCAGCCTGCTTTGTGTGCCGCACTGCGCTTTCTGGGCTTACCTGTTCCAGACGAATTGCAACACGACTCAGTACCTACCATTCTGCGCTGGGCCGAACAGCAATTTACCTTGCAAGCTTTACCGCGTCATCGTGAGATCCAGGTTTCCTTGTTAAACGATGGACACTATGACTTTACCCGGTTGACCGCCTGAGTCCACAGCCACCTATCCCCCAGGTCCTGGCACTCAATCTCATGTTGGATTTTTAATCATGAATCCACGTCCGCTCCTTCAATTTGACCCCATTTGAGTATATGATAGCGGGCCTCGTTAATTCGCCTACACTATACAAACTAAAACAAGTTCTATGGCCGTATGGTGAGTGTGTATGCATTATTGCACGCAATATTGATTGTTCAGGGTCGTTAGGAGAGTCGTTATTATTTCCAAAATTATTAAGCTTTGCCGCCAGATAGTTAAAGGCAAAGATCCGGTAGGAACCGTGACATGCAGCGCTACACCTGTGTTGATACCACGCAGTGAGCATGCAATCTCGCGCAAACAATTTAGCCCCAATGCAATCAAAGTGCTGTATCGACTTAAAGATGGCGGCTATGACGCCTATCTGGTCGGTGGTTGTATTCGTGATATTTTGTTAGGGATTGAGCCGAAAGATTTCGACGTAGTTACCAACGCCACACCTGAACAAGTCAAAAAGCTATTTCGTAACTGTCGTTTGATCGGCCGCCGCTTTCGCCTTGCGCACATCGTTTTCGGTCGGGAAATTATTGAAGTGGCCACCATGCGCGGCCACCATCAGGCACAGGACAATCCGGACCCAACCAGTCAGTCGAGCGACCAGGGTCAGCTGCTGCGCGATAATGTGTATGGCACCATTGAGGAAGATGCACAGCGCCGCGACTTTTCAATTAATGCACTTTATTATTCTATTAACGACTTTAGCATCCGAGATTTTGCCGGTGGTATTGCGGCCATTGAGCACCGTAAAATAGAGCTCATCGGCGACCCTGAAACCCGTTATCGCGAAGATCCGGTTCGTATGTTACGCGCGGTGCGTTTTGCCACAAAGCTGAATATGAGCATTGCCGGGCCAACTGAAGCGCCGATTGCTGAACTGGCCCCGTTGCTTGGTAACATTCCACCAGCCCGCTTGTTTGAAGAAACTCTGAAACTCTTTTTAGGTGGCAAGGCCGAAGCTAACTTCCTGATGCTCAGAAAATACGGTCTGTTTAAACAGCTATTTCCGGCCGTGGACGCCATTTTGGATAACGCGGACAGTGAATTTGAAATTACCTTTATCCAGAAAATGTTTGCCAATACGGACGATCGCATCAACGCAGATAAAAAGGTCACTCCGGCCTTTATCTATGCAGCCCTGTTATGGTTCCCACTGCGCGATCGTTGCAACACGCTGATAGCAGAAGGCATGAACGAGTATGATGCCTTTATGCAGGCAATCAGTCAGGTTCTGGCCGAGAATGCGCGTCATATTGCCGTGCCCAAGCGCTTTACACTGGGTGCACGAGACATCTGGCACATTCAGCAGCGCCTGGATAAACGCGGTGGCCAACGCGCCTATCGTCTCAGCCTGCAACCCAGATTCAAAGCAGGATATGATTTCCTGCTGCTACGAGTTGAAAGTGGCGAAACAGAGCAGCAAGAGCTGGCACAGTGGTGGACTGACTATTTACAACAAGACGTGTCTGGACAAAAAGAGATGGTAAAAGCCCTGGGTCAACGCTCAGGTGGCTCAGAAAGACGCAGACGCCGTCCTAGAAACAAACCGCGCAGAAAGCCTAATCCCGAATCATGAACACCGTTTATATTGGACTGGGGGCGAACCTTAACGCCCCTGAGGCACAGCTACGTAATGCGCTGGATGCCCTGAACACATCGCCTGTACTGACGCTCGCGCAGGTCTCCAGCTTTTATGCCTCAAAACCTATGGGTCCGCAGGACCAACCCGACTATGTGAACGCCGTTGCCAAACTTATCACGGCTCTACCCGCCATTGAGGTACTCGATTTGCTGCAGCAGATTGAGCTGCAACATGGCCGGGTACGCAAGGCCGAACGTTGGGGTCCACGTACCTTAGACTTAGATATTCTGCTATACAACGATGCACAGATAGCAACGCAAAGACTGATCGTGCCACATTATGGCTTATGTGAACGTGAATTTGTGGTCTTTCCATTATTGGAGATAGCACCCGAACTCATTTTACCTACAGGCCAGGCACTGGCGGACATCGCCACAAGGTTACCACGTAACGGGCTGACACCCATTAGTCAGTATCCTGTTGCAGCGTCGCTTGCATAGCACGACTTGAGGGCCACAGTGCGCTCAGCATCGAATTGATCACAAAGGGGGAAATATGGCTAAAGTAACCGTTTCAACATTGGCCAAGAAAAAACGTGAAGGAACAAAAATCACCGCACTGACGGCATACGATGCCAGCTTTGCTAAGCTGTTTTACGACAACGGCGTTGACATTATTCTGGTCGGCGATTCATTAGGTATGGTACTGCAAGGCGGCGAAGATACGCTGGCTGTGACCACTGCTGATATCGCCTATCATACGCGCTGTGTCCGAGCTGGTAGCAAAGAGCTATTTGTGATCGCAGATATGCCCTTTATGAGCTACGCTAACCCGGCACAAGCGTGCGAAAACGCGGCGACGTTAATGCGTTCAGGCGCAAATATGGTAAAACTGGAAGGCGGTGAATGGCTGCTGGACTCTATTCGTTTACTCACCCAGCAAGGCATCCCTGTGTGTGGGCATTTAGGTCTAACGCCACAGTCCGTGAATGTCTTTGGCGGCTTTAAAATTCAGGGCCGGGAAGACGCGCAGGCGGAGAAAATGGTTGCTGATGCCATTGCATTAGAAAATGCTGGTGCACAACTACTCGTTGTTGAATGCATCCCTTCTGCACTGGCAAAACGCATCAGTGAAGCGCTGAGTATTCCGGTCATTGGTATCGGAGCGGGCAAAGACACCGACGGCCAAATCCTGGTTATGCACGACCTGGTCGGTATCTCTGCAGGCTATATTCCTAAGTTTTCGAAAAACTTCCTCGCCGAGACGGGCAACATGCCTGAGGCGGTCGAAAAGTTTTGCGCCGATGTGAAGAGCGGAGCATTCCCCTCTCAGGAACACGAGTTTAACTAATGCAATCAATTACAGAAATAAAATCTCTGCGTAGCCAAATCAAAGCCTGGCGACAGCAGGGGCAAAGCATCGCCTTTGTACCCACCATGGGCAATCTGCATCAAGGGCACTTTTCACTGGTTGAGAAGGCTAAAACCCTGGCAGACAAAGTGGTAGTCAGTATTTTTGTCAATCCAATGCAATTTGGTGCCAACGAAGACCTGGACAAGTACCCGCGGACACTGATTCAGGACAAACAAGGCTTAGCCGAACTGGACACAGACATTGTCTTCACCCCCAGTGTTGACGCTATCTATCCAAACGGGCTCGACACACAAAGTTATGTCGATGTCCCCGGTGTGTCCGAAGGTTATTGCGGTGGCAGTCGCAGCGGTCACTTCAGGGGCGTAGCTACGGTCGTCACCAAGTTATTCAACCTGGTACAACCTGACTTTGCCTGCTTTGGTGAAAAAGACTATCAGCAACTCCAGGTTATCAAAACCATGGTACGCGACTTGTCGATGCCTATTGAAATTATTGGCGTGCCGACTCAGCGGGAAATTTCCGGGCTGGCAATGAGTTCACGCAATGGCTATTTGTCTGAACAAGAAAAAGATACCGCGAAGCAACTGTATCAGGTACTGAGTGAGACAGCACTGCAACTTCAACAAGGCGTGCGCGATTATGCAACGCTGGAGCAAACAGCAAAGTCTGTACTTGAAGCTGCCGGACTTCAACCTGATTACTTCTCTATAGCACAAAGACAGAGCCTAAAACCTGCTACACTGGAAGACGGTGAGTTTGTCATTTTGGCTGCGGCTTACCTCGGCCAGGTGAGACTAATCGACAATATCCAGGTCCTCACCGACGCATAACAATGTATAGGATCCCTGAGTTCTCGGCGCACAGCGCTGTGGGATCCTAATTTAAATTACTCTCTTGCAGGACTGTCTCATGAAATCACAGATATCGATTATCGCCTTGCTATTGGCAGGCTGTAGCAATACCAATTCCCCCGAACTGAACCAGTGCGCACAACAAAACTATCAATGTGAACAAAGCTGCGAGCAACGTGCGAACCCTCAGTCAATGGCCATGCAGGTGTGTAGCGATGGATGTATTGAGTCGTTTAACCAATGTAAGGCACAGGCTGAGCAGCTCACTCAGCAGCAGCGTAATAGCACCTTGTATTAAAAACTATTGCAGGCAAAAATAGACATAATACCAATTTCACTTAATACCTGGTCTATTTGAAGGAGCAACTAGGACGCTAACAACGTTAAAAATTTCTCATTTAGAACCTTATACCTTAGACATAGGTTCACAAATTTTTACCTCGCCTATAGGGATGTAGGTGCCTCAGCGATAGCAGGACGCGGGAGCGGTGCTATCGACCCTATTTTCTCGCCTCAAAATAGCTCACTTAATTAAGCAAATTGGACATAAAAAAACCGCTCTTAGAGCGGTTTTTTCTTTCCGTGCAAAGCTTATAGCAGGCCTAGCTTCTTAAGCTCTTTGCTTGCAAGCTGGCTTGAAAGTGGTACATAACCATCTTTCTCTACAATCTTCTGACCTTCTTTTGACAGCACCATTTTCAGGAACTCAGCTTCAATTGGAGAAAGCGGCTTGTTCGGGTGCTTATTCACGTAAAGGTATAGGAAACGAGACAGCGGGTACTTACCCTTAGCAACATTGTCTAGCGTCGCATCAACAAAGTTGTCGCCTTTTTTCGACAGCGGTACAGTACGTACACCAGATGTCTTATAACCAATACCTGAGTAGCCAATTGCATTCACTGAAGAAGAGATTGACTGAACCACTGAGGCTGAACCTGGCTGTTCGTTTACGTTGTTACGGAAGTCACCTTTACACAGGGCTTTTTTCTTAAAGTAACCGTAAGTACCTGATACTGAGTTACGACCATACAACTGAATGTCTTTGCTACCCCAGTCACCAGACAGACCTAAGTCGCTCCAGCGCTCAACTTGCTCAGAAGCACCACACTTACGCGTTGATGAGAAGATAGCATCAACCTGGTCGATACGCAGGCCCTGAATTGGGTTATCTTTGTGTACAAATACTGCCAATGCATCGATAGCAACACGAACTTCAGTCGGCTTATAACCATAACGCTTTTCAAACGCTTCGATTTCTTTCGACTTCATCTTACGGCTCATTGGACCAAAGTTGGCTGTCGCTTCTGTCAAAGCCGGTGGCGCAGTAGAAGAACCTGCAGCCTGAATTTGAATGTTCACGTTAGGGTAAATACGTTTGTACTCTTCAGCCCAAAAGGTCATCATGTTAGCCAGTGTGTCGGAACCCACAGATGAAAAGTTACCTGAGATACCGCTGGTTTTGTTGTACTCAGGTAGATTCTTATCAAGTGCAGAGGCTTGAGCAGATACCAGTGTTGTTACAGCCACACCCATTGCGGCAACTAAGCTTTTAAATTTCATTGGGGTCACTCCAAATGTTCTTCCCATTTAATTTCTGAGCACATTGTGCAGAAAACAAATGACAATAAAATTACTCTCAAATGACACTTTTATGACTTTCTGTGTTTGTCATAAAAATGCGTTTTTCTTTTTCAAAGGCAAATGAGAATCGCGATCCTTTGCCCAGTGTACTGTCAATTTCCAGGTGTGAGTCATGACGTGACAAAACGTGTTTAGTGATAGCCAGACCCAGCCCTGAGCCACCAGTTTTGCGGCTACGCGCCTTGTCCACACGGTAGAAACGCTCAGTGAGCCGGTTTATGTGCTCAGGCGCAATCCCATCACCATTATCAATGACAGAAAAGCGGGCACGATCTGATTCCAGGAACCAGTTCACAGTGATTTTTCCACCCGGCTTAGTGTAATGAATGGCATTGAATACCAGATTAGAAAAGGCGCTACGCAGCTCATCAACACACCCTTTAATATCCAGCGACTGATCAACGTTAAACTCGATCTCATGATGTTTGTCCTGATTCAACGAATTGGCTTCAGTCTGGATCAGAGCCAGCATAGCAGGTACATTCACCGCTTTATCATTGTCCTGGTTACGCTGCCCTTCAATACGGGATAAAGAGAGCAATTGATTCACCAAACTGTCCATCCGTTTGCACTGCTCTATCATAGTGTGGTGCGCTTTGTTCCACATTGCAGGCGGCGGCATGTTATCGCCTTCCATCATCTCCAGATAACCCGTCACCACCGTTAGTGGTGTACGCAGTTCATGAGAAACATTAGCGACAAAGTCTTTACGCATCTGCTCCAGCTGTTTTAGCCTGGAGATGTCACGTACCACCATCATTAACTGCTCTGCGTAGGGCATAACCCGAAATTCTAATACGCGCTCTCCACCATGCCCCGATTCCATCTCCAGAGGATCATGAAAATCATGAGCCTGCATATATTTGACGAATTTAGGATCGCGGATCAGATTATCCAGGCGTTGCCCATGATCAGTCGGCCATTGCAGACCCAGCACTTTAAGAGCAAGCTGGTTACACCAGACAATACTGAGATCCTGTTGCATTACAATCACGGCATCAGGTACCGCTTCGGCACCTTCGCGAAAGCGTCGGATCAATTCAGCCAGCTCATTGCGTTTTTTGCGGTTGCGGTGCTGCAGCTGGTAAATCCCTTCAAAGATCTGCTCCCAGGCGCCCGATCCTTCTGGTGGATTAAAACTGCGCTGATTGATCAGCCAGTCACTCAGTCGATACAATTGTTGATAATGCCAGATCAATAGCACCATGGCACCGATAAAGAGTAAAACAAACGGTGCGCCTAATAAGATCCCAATCAGGGTTAATGGCAGGAAATACAAAAACAGGCGTTTCAATAACGCCTGTTTATCAATCACCCTATACATACAAAATGATCCTAAAGAAAATGCGCCACGGTTAGCCTACCATAGCGCCAGGTGCTTTACAGCTTACTTGAGAAGCGATAACCAGCACCGCGTACGGTTTGTACCAGGCGATCATGGCCCAATGGTGCAATCGCTTTGCGTAAGCGACGGATATGAACATCCACTGTACGATCTTCAACATACACATTAGTGCCCCAAACGTGATCCAGCAACTGTTCACGGCTATAAACACGCTCCGGGTGCGTCATAAAGAAATGCAGTAATCTGAATTCAGTAGGCCCCATTTCCAGCTCATTACCAGCAGAGGTTACTCGGTGTGATATTGGATCCAGACGTAACCCGTGCACTTCAATGGCCTCTTCCAGTGAAGTGGGAGAAACCCGGCGCATCACTGCCTTGATACGTGCCATTAATTCTTTTGGAGAGAAAGGTTTAGTAACGTAGTCGTCTGCACCCACTTCCAATCCTTTGACCTTATCTTCTTCTTCCCCACGTGCTGTTAGCATGATAATCGGGATTTGTCTGGTGTATTCGCTTTGTTTAAACTTTTTGGCAATCTGAATACCGCTGCCTCCTGGCAACATCCAGTCCAATAACACCATATCAGGATAAGGCTCAACCATAGCTGCAATTGCAGAATCATAGTCTTCAGCTTCAATGGCTTGAAAACCATTTTGTTCCAACACAAACACCAACATTTCTCTGATCGGTGCTTCGTCATCAACTACCAGTACTTTACGTGACATTCCCATTTATCTCTTACGTTACCGAAGTGGGTTTCATTATTATGACTAAGTATGACAGTTTTATGAAATACCAAGTGATAAAAGATGACAATTGGGAAAAAAATAGGGCCAAACAAATACAAAGCTATAATACTGAAAAAACGCAAGTTTCACCTGGCTACCAGCTTGCTTTAACCAACAAGTGGGTTAAATCTTTGTTTAGTCAGGTTTGTTTTGTCGCTTTACGCGCACACAAAGTAAAGCAAACACTGTAAACGTCACGTAACGCCAGACATACGGGCCATTTAAGTTCATTTACAAAGCCATTATTTGACATAATGCTCAGCCCTTAAACAGAGTACTCAGATCGAGTTATAACGGTACCTTAATATAGCTGTATTTGGGTTACAGGGTTTATTTCGCCCTATGGACTGTGCAATGTTACACCGCCATTAAGTGTAACACTGCCTAATGCAAGCCCAATCAAATATCACGCTATTGAGCAAGGGCGCGGCTTGTGGACTAAAAGTCATACCTCAAGGTCAGTGCCATATGATCTTGATCCGCCTCATTATCGAGATCGATTTTAGTGTACCAAAGATACATTCTCGTTTGCTTTGACAGGCTTTTCTCAACCCCAATGGAAACTGCATCACCAGAGTCTTTCAGCTTGCCGGAGGCGCCATCTGAGTTCTGATATTGCGCTAGTAGCTTGTAGCCACTGTCTAACTTCAATGATGCGCTGGCCACATAGCTGTCTACCGTATCATTGCTGTCCACCGCTTCACTTTGCTGATAGCTGGCACCCAAGGTCACTTTGGCCACTTTACCCTGAACAGTAACACGAGTGATGTCCTGACCAGCGACTTCTTCATCACGCGCTACACTGGCATAAATCGCGGTTTTCTTCAGCTTACTGTCACCATAAGAGGCCGCCATAGACAGCCCACTTTCGCCGTTTTGTTTACTGTTGTCCTCACTGATATAGCTAACCGTAAATTTGAGATGATTCAATGAAGGAGTTGTATATTGTAACGTGTCGCCAAGGCGGTTTTCACCCACAAAAAAACTTTTGATGTCGGCGTTGAAGTCATTCATGAGATCCACTTTTCCCTGAGACTTCTTCATAGGCGTGTCAGCCCGCCCCACTAAAACCTGGCCAAACCGGCCCTTAATACCCACATACTGTGAGCGGGCCGTAATATTCTCTTCGGACTTACCGTCATTGTCGTTTTCGGACATTTCAACCTGAAATTCCAACTTATAAAACGCAGAGATCCCTGTGTCTATGTCTGCTCCGCCTTTGATCCCCATTCTGGAGGCATAGCTCTCAACTGAAGTGTCTGAACCACTTCCCGTATCACTGTTTGCCACACCCAAATGTGCGCGACCGTAAACCTTGAGCTCTTCAGCCTGTACTTCCATGCAAGCCAGCGCAGAACACCCAATAAGGGCAGCCATAAAGCATTTCTTCATACTTTGACCCCAATAAAAATCAATATGAGCAGAATAGAGTATTATTTAAAGCTAGACGCTCTGTATCAGAGATCAAGTGATGTACCGCTGGATCAAAGTTTTTCTAAGTTAAAATGTCAGAGATCAAATTTATACCAACAAGATCCGATCGGGATCATATTTTTACTAACCACAATGATCTATTTTGCCAGGTACGGCACTGCAAACAAGCTAACTTATTGATTTTAGATCGGATCCAATAAGGTGATACACTCAGATCCTTGCCTGACTTAGTAAGATCATGATCCCGGAACGTTTGTGCTCTCGTTACTTAGTCAAGATCTGATCCCTGTTAACCTAGGTAGGTAAAACTCTGATCCCAACAGGATCGACATGTCTGCAAAGAGACAAACAACGCAAACAAAAATGCCGCAGTATATGAGCTGCGGCATTTAACACTAACCAGATTGTGTCGTGTTAGTATTTATTTGATCTGGGGAGCCAGCTCACCTGACAGATATTTCAGGTGCATATCATCCAAAGAGATTGGCTTAATGCGGCTTGCATGACCTGCAGTACCAAACGCTTCGTAACGCGCAACACAAATCTCTGTCATCGCTTTCGTTGCTTCAGCAAGGTACTTACGAGGATCAAAGTTAGCCGGGTTATGTGCCAGGTGACGGCGAATGGCGCCAGTCGCAGCTAAACGTAAATCGGTGTCAATGTTCACCTTACGCACACCGTGCTTGATACCTTCAACGATCTGCTCAACCGGTACACCATACGTCTCAGGGATCTCACCGCCAAACTCATTGATAACGGCCAGCCACTCCTGAGGCACCGATGAAGAACCGTGCATAACCAAATGGGTATTCGGGATACGTGCGTGGATCTCTTTGATGCGATTGATTGCAAGGATGTCACCCGTTGGTGGACGCGTAAACTTGTATGCACCATGAGACGTACCACAGGCAATAGCCAGTGCGTCAACACCTGTTTTCTTGACGAAGTCAGCCGCTTCTTCAGGATCGGTCAGCAGTTGATCATGAGACAATTTACCTACTGCACCAATGCCATCCTCTTCACCAGCTTCACCCGTTTCTAATGAACCCAGTACACCCAGCTCACCCTCAACAGATACACCACCAGCGTGTGCCATTTCTACAGTGCGTCGCGTTACATCAACATTGTACTCATAGCTTGATGGTGTTTTACCATCTTCCATCAAAGAACCATCCATCATGACCGATGAAAAGCCAAGCTGAATTGAACGCTGACAGACGCCCGGAGAGGTACCGTGGTCCTGGTGCATAACAACCGGAATGTGCGGCCATTCTTCTACTGCGGCCAAAATCATATGGCGAATAAACGGTGCCCCTGCGTACTTACGTGCGCCTGCCGAGCCCTGAACAATAACCGGACTATTGGTTTTATCTGCCGCTTCCATAATAGCGCGCATTTGCTCTTGGTTGTTTACGTTAAAGGCAGGAACGCCGTAACCATGCTCTGCGGCATGATCCAGCAATTGACGCATACTGATTAAAGCCATTGTGCTTTCTCCAATTGTTGATGAGTGAAGCTGATATTTCCAGATCAGCGCTCTAACTCATCGATTTGAACGGGATAGATAGTAAGTGCTACACACTCAGTTTGTTTTGAGAATAAATGTGAGAGAGTCTCAAAACCGGACCAATCTGTCGGCCCAAAAATCTGATGCTGCAACGTATTGCGCAGCATCGTGCTTGAATTACGCTTTCGCTCTTTGTTCAAGCATAGCGACTGCTGGCAGTTTTTTCCCCTCAAGGAACTCTAAAAACGCACCACCACCTGTCGAGATGTATGAGATTTCATCTGCAACGCCGTATTTATCGATCGCGGCAAGGGTATCACCACCGCCAGCAATTGAGAAAGCGTTAGACTTCGCAATCGCATTGGCAATCGCTTCAGTACCATTACCGAATTGATCGAATTCAAATACACCAACAGGACCATTCCAAACCACAGTACCAGCGTTGGCAATGATTTTACCCAAGGTATTGGCTGTATCTGGACCAATATCGAAGATCATGTCAGTGTCACGTACTTCCGCAACATCTTTGATCTGTGCAACCGCAGACTCAGAGAATTCATCACCAACCACCACGTCAGTTGGTACAGGGATATCTCCGTCATTGGCGCGTGCTGCATCGCTCAATTTGTTCGCTTCATCAATCAGGTCCGGTTCATACAGAGATTTACCTACCGGGTTACCCGCTGCGGCGATAAAAGTATTTGCAATCCCGCCACCGGTAACCAATTGATCAACCACTTTAGATAATGAATCAAGTACCGTCAGCTTAGTCGACACTTTAGATCCACCTACAATAGCAACCAAAGGACGTGCAGGATTATCAAGGGCTTTGCCCAGTGCATCCAGCTCAGCCGCCAGTAATGGACCTGCACACGCAACATCAGCAAACAAGCCAACGCCATGTGTTGATGCCTGAGCACGGTGTGCCGTGCCAAATGCATCCATCACATACACGTCACAGAGTGCCGCCAGCTTCTTAGACAGCGCTTCATCGTTCTTCTTTTCACCAACATTGAAGCGAACGTTTTCGAATACCACAACTTCATTGTCTGCGATATCAACGCCATCCAGATAGTTATCGACCAGACGCACATTTTGCTCTAATGCGTCGTTAAGATAATCAACAACTGGTTGTAGTGAATACTGCGCATCGTATTCCCCTTCCGTTGGGCGACCCAGGTGAGACATAACCATAACCTTGGCACCTTTTTCCAGGGCAAGCTTGATGGTAGGTAAAGACGCTCTGATACGGGCATCTGATGTAACCTTACCTTCTTTCACCGGTACGTTAAGATCTTCACGGATCAGAACGCGTTTGCCGTTTAAATCTAAATCCGCCATCTTAATGACTGACATTGACATCTCCTTCAAGAACGATACTGAGTTTTTAATTAACTTGTGTCATTGCTGTGGCTGTATCGAGCATGCGATTTGCAAACCCCCACTCGTTGTCGCACCACACCAGCAACTTCGCCAACCGTTTCTGGCTGACGCGTGTTTGGGTACCATCTATGATACTGGAATGTGGATCATGATTAAAATCCACCGAGACCAAAGGCTCTTCAGTGTAGTCCAGTATCCCTTTCAACGGGCCACATGCGGCCTGTTGTAATGCATTATTCACTTGTTCGAGCGTCACATCACTGTTGAGGGTAACGCTCAAATCCATTGCCGTCACATTAATGGTGGGTACCCGCACTGCAATGGCTTCAAAACAACCATGAAACTTAGGCAAGATCCGCTCGATCCCACGGGCTAACTTTGTATCCACCGGGATAATAGACTGACTTGCCGCTCGGGTACGCCGCAGATCAGGGTGATATGCATCAATCACCTGTTGATCATGCATAGACGCATGGATCGTTGTAATGGTGCCCGAGCCAATCCCAAAAGCATCATCCAATACATTTATGACAGGGACAATACAATTAGTAGTGCATGAGCCATTTGATACGATGGCATGTTCAGGACGCAGTTCTTTGTCATTAATACCATACACTATGGTGGCATCGACATCCGCGTCAGCCGGATGAGAAAACAGCACTTTCTTGGCACCTGCACGCAAATGTGCCTGGGCATGAAAGCGGGAATGAAATACACCAGTACACTCTAACACAACATCAACATCGAGGGCATGCCAGGGTAAATGGCTGGGATCGGCTTCGCTAAACAGTTGGATTTTATCTTCTCCAACCGTCAGATAGGGGGCATCAAGGTGCACAGGAAAAGAAAAACGCCCATGTGAGGTATCGTATTTCAGCAGATGAGCAATGCCCTGCGGATCGGCAAGTTCATTTATAGCGACGATTTGAATGTCATACTGGCGACCAGATTCATACAAAGCCCGCACTATATTGCGACCAATACGACCAAAACCATTTATAGCCAGTTTGATAGTCATTAAGTTGAAGATCCACCACGTTGTGAAAAATTGGGCTCAATCCTGCTGCATACACGGTGTAGCGTCCGCACGCGAATAAAATTCCCAAGCTTTCCGTATTAAGATGGCGCTATTGTAATCGACCGGGCACAAATGTGTAAGAGATATGCAAAAATAATTACGTCAGCTGTCTGAGTAACGCCCCATGTGTCCCACCAAACTGGCTGTTTTGTGCGAGCAAGAGCTCAGCCGTACTCAGCGCATCACTGAGTGCATGATGCTCACAAGCTGACGGCAATCCATAACGCTGACGACAGGCAGACAATGTAAGACAGTCCGCTGCCAGCGTTTGTCCTTGTCTGAGCAAACGATTTCTCTCAATCTGCATCGTATCCAGGATCAATTCAGGACGCACAGAGATACCATGAGACACAAACGCCCGCTTGAGAAACCCCCAGTCTAGTATGGCGTTGTGGCATACCAATACACCTTGTTCGAACAACTCGGCCAGTTGTTGTAGTAATGCACGCAAACTGGTTCCCTGTGCTAATGCCCGCTCATCCACACCATGGATCACCGGACTTTGTCCCAACTGACGTACTTCCTTATTCAGCATGTGCCGGGCTGTGCTAAGCGTGATCCGACCCTGTCGGATCTCAACCCAAGCGGCGGAGACAATTTCGTCCCGCTTTGGGTCTAATCCAGTCAACTCCAGATCCAAGACGATCAGGTTAGCATCTTCCAATCTCAAATGACGATAAGTATGCCAGTTACGTAATCGGGTTAACCAACTCACAGGCTACCTCTGGCAAATTTGAAGGCACATGCTTGTTGTGCCTGCTTGATCAACTGAAATGCTTCTTTGAGCTGATGACGCTCCAGTGAGCTTAAATACTCTGGATTAATGCAATTTTCCGGCAAGCCTTCTTTGTCAATCTGAGTACGCAAACGCAGCTGAGTTAAATAGCGCCAGCAATCTTGTAAGTTAGCAATGTCTTCAGCACTGAGCACTCGGTGCCCTTTCAGCGCATGTAAGCGTTGCAGAGTATTGGCTTTACGGATCCCAGCTTGCAACGCATAAAGACGAACAACATCGTTGATGATCACCACACCGCGCTTTTTTAGGTCCAGATATTTGTGCTTGTGCTTATCCTGCTGAAGCTTAAACTGCTGAAACAAACCAATCGGCACCGTGTTGGCATTAATATCAGCAGCCATCGCAGCATAAAACAACGCATTTTTCGGGATCTCGTTTAAATGATGCAGAAATTGGCCGAACAAAACATCCGATCCGGTAATAAAGCGCAGATCAAAATAGATCTTACAGTTAAGCATTGCATGGGGTGTCGGAGTATGGATCCAGCTCGTAAACCTGTCGCACCATTCACTGAGCGTGCCGCGACATTGCGGATTACTTGCCATAATATTGCCCGGGCAAGTCCGGATCCCACATTCATCCAGTTGCTGGCAGACAAATGCGCCAAGCTGAGCAAAATAATGCCTTTGTTCATCTGTCACACCTTCGGGCAACAGCAGACCATTGTCCTGATCTGAATGCAGGGTTTGCTCTTCACGCGCCTGGGAGCCAAAACAGATCCAGGCAAACGGGGTGGGTGCGTTGCCATGCTGCTGCTGATATAGGTCTATCAAACGTCCAGTCAGTGCATCACTAAGCCCACTGAGCAGCTGGCCGATCAGTGAAATATCCTCGATCTTATTGGCAAAATCACTCAATAGATCTGGGATCTCTTTCGCTAACTGCTTCACCTGGGCATAACTGCATGCTTTATAGATCCGACCGATCAATTGCACCGGATCGCTTTTTTGCTGACGTAAAAGATCTGTGCTGGTGATCATACCTATCGGCATACGATCTTCATTGAGTACAGGCAGATGATGAATATTGTGCTTGAGCATCAAATGCAATGCCGAAAAGATCCGATTGTTTTCGAAGATGTGTTTCGGTTTGGCCGTCATGATCTCACGGATAGCCCGGGCAGGATCAAGGCCCTCTGCCAGCACCCGATTACGCAAGTCACGATCCGTCACAACTCCTGCTAACTGGTCGTGCTCGATCACCATGATTGAAGACACCCGATGCAGCTTCATGACTTTGGCCGCGTCCTGAATACTGGCATCAGGCGCCAGAGTCACCGCAGCCCGGCTCATTAACTCGCTGACCGGACGTTCAGACCAACTGTTTCCCGAATCTTTATAATGGCTGGACAGCAGGCGTTTGGCATGGGCACGCACAAAATACTGCTCAAAAGGTTTATATTCATGACGGAGAAAATCAAACGCCGATTGTGGCAACACATATACCAACCCTGGCTGCACCACTTCCAGTTGATTACTGATTGGTTCACCGGTTAGCAGCGAGGGATAACCAAAGTAATCGCCTTCAGCGAGCCGGGTAACCAATTCGCCCCGCTCCGAACGTAAATCAAAGTGACCGGAACGCACCAAATAAAGCTGGGGCTGATCACTTTTGAACCACTGGGCCTGATTTTGTGCGCTGACGTAAATGATTTCCAGATGCTCAACAAAGTAATCTACCGCGCTGTCGGTCAGCTGAGCAAATGGCGCCTGTTGCTGCACAAAGGTCAGCACATCCTGTACCTGAGCCGTCATAACCCCTCCCAAAAATAACAACTACTCCACAGCTTTCGCCATGAAGTAGTTGGTTTCTTTGCTATCAGAAAGTCCCCCTACCTGATAGGCTGCGCTTTATACCAATTTCACTTAATACCTGGTCTATTTGAAGGAGCAAATAGGACGCTAACAGCGTTAAAAATTTCTCATTTAGAGCAACTAAATAGCAAAATTTTTGCCTTGTTATCGACCCTATTTTCTCGCCTCAAGATAGCTCACTTAATTAAGCAAATTGGTATTAATGCGCATGTGCAGCAGACGATCCTTTCGGGTTACGGATCCCATCTACCATTTGCTTCACCTCAATTGGCGTTTCAGCGGTCAGCTTCATAACAATGGCAGCAATACCAAAGTTCACTAACATACCAATAATACCAATCCCTTCCGGTGAGATACCAAATAACCAATTCGCAGGCGTGTTCAGTTCCGGACTGACAAATTTAAAGTAGATAATGTAGGCGGCCGTGAACCCAATACCGCATACCATACCGCTGATGGCGCCTTCTTTGTTCATACGTTTAGAGAAAATACCCATAATGATCGCCGGGAAGAAGCTTGCTGCTGCCAGACCAAAGGCAAAGGCCACCACCGACGCCACGAATCCGGGCGGGTTAATACCGAAATAAGCAGAGATTGCGATGGCCACCATTGCCGACAAACGTGCAGCCAGGAGCTCTTGTTTATCACTGATATCCGGTTTAAGCGTGCGTTTGAGGAGATCATGTGAGACCGAGGTGGAGATCACCAGTAACAGGCCCGCTGTAGTCGACAGTGCAGCAGCTATACCACCTGCAGCGACCAGTGCAATCACCCAGGCTGGTAAGTCTGCAATTTCCGGGTTCGCCAGTACCATGATGTCTCGGTCGATTTTCACTTCATTACGGCTCGCCGGGTCGTCAATCTTACCGGCAGAGTAGAACATTTTGCCGTCACCATTTTTATCATTGAACGTGATAAGACCCGTTCTTTCCCAGTTTTTCACCCACTCTGGCGCTTCAGCATACGCTGTACCACTGCCATCTTTACCATTGATAGTGTCAATCATATTCACACGCGCAAATGACGCAACCGCTGGTGCGGTGGTGTATACAATGGCAATGAAAACTAAAGTCCAGGCAGCTGAAATACGGGTGTCTTTTACTTTTGGTACAGTAAAGAAGCGCACAATAACGTGTGGCAAACCAGCAGTACCGACCATCAGAGCAGCTGTAATAGCGAAGACATCAATCATGCTCTTGGACCCTTCGGTGTATTGTGCAAAGCCGAGTTCGGTACTGAGTCCATCGAGTTTATCCAACAAATAGGTGCCGGAGCCGTCCGCCAGCGTGCCACCAAAACCTGTTTGCGGCAGTAAGTGGCCAGTCATCATCAAAGAGATAAAAATAGCAGGTACCAAATAAGCAAACACCAGTACACAATATTGCGCAACCTGCGTATAAGTAATGCCTTTCATGCCACCCAGGACGGCATAGAAGAATACGATCACCATCCCGATATAAACGCCAGTTTCAATGTCGACTTCCAGAAAACGAGAGAACACCACACCCACACCACGCATCTGACCAGCGATATAGGTAAAGCAAATAAAAATCGCACACAAAATGGCGACAACACGGGCTACCTGAGAGTAATAACGGTCGCCGATAAAGTCCGGCACAGTGAATTTACCAAATTTACGCAGATAAGGTGCCAGGCACAGTGCCAGTAGTACATAACCACCGGTCCAGCCCATCAGATACACGCCACCGTCGTAACCTGCAAATGAGATAATCCCTGCCATGGAAATAAATGACGCTGCACTCATCCAGTCTGCAGCAGTTGCCATGCCGTTCGCCAGCGGCGGCACACCGCCACCAGCAACATAGAATTCATTGGTTGAACCGGCACGCGCCCAGATGGCAATGCCGATGTAGAGGGCAAAGCTAAGCCCAACAATTAAAAAGGTGAGAGTTTGAACATCCATCATAGCGCTCCTTATTCATCCACGCCGTATTTTTTGTCCAGCGCATCCATTTTGAATACATAGACAAAAATCAAAGCAACGAAGGTATAAATTGCGCCCTGCTGCGAAAACCAAAAACCCAACTTAAATCCGAAGAAGCGAACCTCGTTGAGTACATCAACCAGTAGAATGCCGCATCCAAAAGACACCACAAACCACACTACTAATAGCTTAAACATTAAGGCTAGATTCTCTGACCAATATGCTTTTGCTTGTTCTTCACTTTTAAAAGCCATGATAAGTCCCCTTTCACACACCTGTTGCCGATGTGCTGGTGTTAATGACCTTTTGACTGTAGCAATGGGGCGTCAAGAAGAAATTGAGACCTTAGTCGTAACAACAAGGTTACGTTTACGTAAACTGCAAAACAAAGACATATCCAAGCTAAACAAAATATATAAAATCAATAAGTTAAACAATTTACTGAGGGAAAACTGCGATTAGAGGAAGGTGTATCTCAGGGATAAGACATTAGTCTAATTAATTCAATAAAAATCGAATAATTATGTAAAATCAGGTGATTATGTCACTTTGGATTATTTGCAAGTGATGCTACTTTAAAGGCACAGAGACAATAACAAAAATTATCACAAGGGCTCATCATGACGGCTGCACTGATCCTCGTTGCCATCGCCTATATCGGCTTACTCTTCTGGCTCGCCAACTGGGGGGACAAAACAACGCCGGCTGCAACCCGGATCAGCCATCACCCTTTTGTTTATGCCCTCGCACTGGGTATTTATTGTACCTCATGGACCTATTACGGATCAGTAGGCACTGCAGCGACCAGTAGCTGGCACTATTTGCCCATTTTACTGGGCCCAGCCTTGCTGTTTATGTTTGGTCAGGGCTTTTTACGCAAACTGATCCTGGTCAGTAAAAAACAAAACATCACCACCATCGCCGACTTTATTTCAGCACGTTATGGTAAGCGCCAGACCACCGCGGTGATGGTCACTATGATAGCCTTGCTGGCCACCATTCCCTATATTGCGTTGCAGCTCAAGGCGCTGAGCAGCAGCTTTTTGCTGTTACAACAGGGCACCCCAATTTCCGGGGGCATGCTGGCCATGACCGGCACTTTATTAATGGCCCTGTTTGCGATCTTTTTTGGTACCCGCAAAGTTGATGTCACCGAATATCGCTCCGGACTGATGCTGGCTGTCGCATTTGAGTCGCTCATCAAGTTACTGGCACTGGTCGCAGTGGCTGTGATAGCCATAAAAGCGCTGCTAACTCAGAGTGGCTCAACCACCTTGTTATTTGCTCACTGGCAGGGATTTGATTTTACCAATTTCAACTTTGTCGGCCAGACACTGATGGCCGCAGCAGCCATCATCTGCTTACCTCGTCAGTTTCACGTTACTGTGGTCGACAATCAGGATAGTCGACATCTGCGCACTGCCCGCTGGGCGTTTCCGGTTTACCTTATCCTGATTGCCGCAATGATTTTGCCGATTGCCACGGCAGCCATTCACCCCAATATCGGCCAAACCGTTGCTGCAGACAGCTTTGTGCTGGCTCTGCCGATGATGCAGGGTCACCCGTTGATCACCACCTTTGTATTCATCGGCGGGTTATCAGCAGCCACCGCTATGATAGTGGTCGCCACACTGACGCTCAGTACCATGCTTTCCAATGATGTGGTGCTCCCTTTGCTGATAAAGCGCAAGTTTAAGAAAAACCGCCTCACCAGTAATTATAAAACCCGAATTTTGCTGATCCGACGCTTTATCATTGCCGCTATCCTGGTGCTGGCTTTTCTTTATCAGCAATGGTTTGGCCATGGCGAAGCGCTTGCCAACATGGGCCTGGTGGCGTTTTCTTTGGTCACTCAGTTATTGCCAGCCATTGTCGGCGGGCTCTACTGGCGAAAAGGCCATGCTTATGGCGTCTATGCCGGGTTACTGGCCGGCTTTTTGTGCTGGATGTTGTTTCTGATGTTTCCAGTCATTGAAGCCGGCAGTGCGCTGGATTTTGAAACCCGCCAGACCATCATCACCCGGGGCACCTTATTGGCATTACTGGCCAATATCAGTTGTTATATCAGCTTCTCACTGGGTGCATATGAGCGTCTCATTGATAAAATCCAGGCGGCCGCGTTTGTCAGCCCCTGGGAGCAAGCCAGCGCAGCCAAACGGCTTAACAAAGATGTCAAAGCCACAGTGTACGACTTTACGGTATTGCTACAGACCTTTTTAGGGATCCAGCGCAGTCAGCAGTTGCTCAGCCATTACGCGATTAATCACGATATTGAAGACAGTAACGCCTATCCGAGTGCTGATTTCATTGCCTTTTGTGAGCGTGCCCTAACCGGCGTGTTAGGCGCCTCCTCTGCCCGTGCCCTGATCCACGCCGTATCCTCGGGTAAGCAACTCGCCTTTGAAGAAGTAGTTAACTTTTTTGATGAAACCACGCAGGCGTTACAATTCAACCAAAACCTGCTGTTTACATCTTTGGAAAACCTCAGTCATGGTATCTCGGTCGTCGATAAAGATCTCAACCTAGTTGCCTGGAACCGCCGTTATCACGAAATGTTTGAATATCCGGACGGTTTTTTGCAGGTGGGTCAGAGTATAGAAGAAGTGATCCGCTTCAACGCTGAACGCGGTGAATGTGGCCCCGGAGAGTTAGAAAAGCTAGTCGAAAAACGCGTACAACATTTGAAAAATGGCACGCCCCACCACTTTATTCGTCACCGCAGCAATGGTCAGGTGTTCGAAATGACAGGTAATCCGCTGCCAGAAGGTGGCTTTGTTACCAGCTTTTCCGACATCACCAGCCATATCGACACCCAAAACGCGCTTGAAGAGGTGAATATGGATCTGGAAAACCGCATTGAAGCGCGCACCCAGGAAATTCGCCTGATCAATCAGGATCTGAAAGCGCAGATAGCCAGCCGGGAAGAAACCGAACAAGCCCTGGTAGGCGCTAAAAAGGAAGCTGAACGCGCCAATGACAGCAAAACCCGCTTTCTGGCCCTGGCCAGCCACGATATTTTGCAGCCCCTGAATGCTGCCCGACTTTACCTGGCGGCGATCGATGAAGATAAGTTACAAGGCAATGATCGCAGCAACCTGGAAAAACTGGGTGCCAGCCTGGATTCAACCGTTCATCTGATGTCGGCGTTGCTGGATATTGCCAAGCTGGAACAAGGCGCCATGAAGCCAACCCCCCGCCATTTTGATATCAACGACATCATGTCACCACTGGCCAATGAATACGCCATTTTATGTCAGGAAAAAGGCCTGTCATTACAAGTGCGTACCAGCCACCAAATCATTCACAGCGACATTACCTATCTGCGCCGAATTGTGCAGAACCTGGTCTCCAATGCGGTGAAATACACGGAGCAAGGGCGGGTTTTGCTGGCCTGTCGTCGACGCAGCCACAGTGTCCGCATTGAAGTGTGGGACACAGGCCCCGGTATCTCGGAGCATGAACAGCAAAAAATATTCAACGACTTTTACCGTATTCAGAGTGGCGATAACAAAGGGGTCGGACTGGGGCTGGGTGTTGTGAAGCGACTATGTGAATTGCTCAGTATGCCGTTGGAGATGCAGTCAATCCCCGGTAAGGGCAGCCGTTTTTGTGTCGAAGTGCCGCTAGGCGACCAACAACAAGTACAGCAAAAAACCACACAGTCAGAGCAAAAACCAAGCGCAAAAACCCGCTTGAATCTGGTAGTGGTTGACGATGATCCGAAGAATCTGGCTGCGATGGCCAGCTTGCTCGATAAATGGCAGTTCAGTTATCAGATGTTTGAAAGGGCAGACAAAGCCCGACAGCATGCCACCCAAAGCCAGGCACCGGATTTTATCCTGATGGATTATCAGCTCGATAATAATGAAAACGGGGTTAATTTGATCACGGAATTAAGACAATGCTGGAACGCCCAGATCCCGGCGGTACTGATCACTGCGGTACGTGACGAGCCTTTAAAATTACAGGCTAAACAGGCGCAGATCCACTATCTGAGTAAGCCCCTTAAACCGGCTAAGCTTAAAGCACTGCTCAACCACAGTACCTGAGGCGCACCTCAGAGTAGGTGCTAAGAGTCACTAATAGGCAAGCTGGATCTGGTCACGACCATTCGCCTTGGCACGGTAAACGGCCTGATCGGCCATTTTCAGGGCATGGCTGAATGGCATGCTGGGGTTGACTTCGGCAACCCCAAAACTGGCCGTAACATGGATAAGCGTGTTTTCCTGACGCACTTCCATCTCACGGACCGCAGTACATAACCGGTTTGCTACCATATGTGCATCACTGACCGAGGTTTCAGGTAGTAAGACCACAAACTCCTCACCGCCCAGACGACAAAAACAATCTTCAACGCGCACCACATCCAGACAACATTGAGCAAACTTTTGCAGCACTTTATCGCCCGCATCATGACCAAAATCGTCATTGATCCTTTTAAACCTGTCCAGATCCATCATGATCAGACTCATAGGACGCTCAGTGCGCTGATGACGGCTCATTTCACGCTTGGCGTGCTCCATTAAAAAGCGCCGGTTATTCAGACCCGTAAGCATGTCCTGAAAGGCCATTTTAGTGAGCTTTTCCTGCATTTGATACAACTCGTGTACCAACAAACGCCGACTACAGCAATCCGCGACCATTTCTGTGATCGTTACCTCCCACTCCTGCCACTGGCGTACATCGGCCAGTCCCTCACAACACACCACACCCAGTGCAATACCATTTTTAAAGATGGCAGTATCTAGCATGGTCGCAATGTTATTAGGCTTGAGATAGATATCGGTGAATTCGCAGGTGCGAGGATCTGTACAGGCATTTTCTGCTGCAATCGACTGACCGCTAATAATGGTGGCAAAGTAAACAGGAAAATCATCAATGCTCAGCACCGGTAGCTGGCTTGGCACGGCCTGCCAGTCTGTATTGGCATAATTGAGCAGCTTGCCTGGCTTGTGCATGTCGTCAAATAACCACACCGACACACGATCGACCTGAAGCAAAGATTTTGCCTCAAAAATGATATCATGCAGAAAGCGCTGATGTTCGCCGGAAACATCGACTTCTTGCGAGCTGATCCGCCGCAGTTTTTGCGTGCTCTGGGTTAATCGATTCAAAGGTACTACCAAGTCGCAAAGCTGTTGAAATCAGGCATCATACCAAAGTGATGCCATATCGTTGTCACACTCTAATAGTATAGCGCCTGTCACAAAATGCACTGTTTTCTTTAGTCCGGGCATGCCCAACCCTGAAAACAGACGCACTAAGCCATATATTTTGCCAGGTACTTTTTAAAGACTGGATCGCTCTGTGCTAACCCTTTTTGTTCTGCCAGAATTTCTTTTAGCATCTGCTTGGAAGTCAGAGGATTGGCCAGCACCACTCTGAATACCACGGTAGGCTGATACTGATATTGTGAAGGGGTTAAGCGCGTCCGTGATACAAAAGAGCGGCCTGATTCACGCTGACGCTTCTGCATACTGGCAGTAAATCGGTTCAACGCCGCATAAATGTCGATGCGCTCCTGTTCATCGGCTTGTTCAATCGCCTGACGGATCTGTTTTGGTACATAGCGATAGGTCAGCAGACATAACTCGGGCTCTGAGACCAACTCAAAATCGTCTTCTTCGCGGATCAGGTCTGCAAAAAATTGTGCTTTTTCAATGCCTTTATCGATCAGCATTTCGTACCCTTTGCGGCCTATCACCCGTAAGCATGCATGAACCAGCATAGCCATACCAGGGCGACTGCCCTCAAGTGTATGACTACCCAGGTCTTTTGAACCTTTACGCAAAATGTACTCAGCATGGTGTTCTATGGCATCTGTTGCGGTGGGGTCTTTAAACAGTACTATGCCTGCGCCCATTGGCACATACATTTGCTTGTGCGCATCAATGGTGATCGAATCAGCTAACTCAATGCCTTTAAGCAAATGACGGTAACTCGCTGACAACAAAGTCGCGCCGCCCCAGGCTGCATCAACGTGAAAATGACATCCCAGTTCCTGAGCCAGCGCCGCCATTTCAGGTAAGGGGTCTATGTTGCCCGTTTCAGTAGTGCCGGCCACGCCAACAATCGCCATGACCTTAATACCCTGCTCACTCAGCGTCTGTGCCTTAGCGCGCATCGCCTCAACGTCAACTTTATTGTTCTCATCGGTTTTCACGGCAATGAAATTACTGCGGCCAATGCCCAGAACGTCGGCAGCTTTACCCAACGAGTAGTGACCACGTTCAGACACCAGCACAGCCAGGCCTTTATACCCATAGTGCATCATGGCTGCCATGATCCCTTCACTGGCAAGTCCTTTGAAGTCACCATCCGGCCCCAGCAAACGGTTGCGGGCAATCCACAGAGCCGAAATGTTGGCAATGGTCCCCCCGGAGCAAAATGCGCCGAGTGCAGTCTTGGCACTGTGCATCCACTTTTCATAGAAGGTATCATCTTCGCCATAGGCTAAATGATGCATCATGCCCAGCACCTGGCGCTCCAAAGGCGTAAAGGCCTTTGAAGTTTCTATTTTTACCAGGTTCTGATTCAAACCGACCATCAGCTTTGACAACGGCAGAACAAAATGCGGCAGCGCTGAGGTCATATGCCCGATAAAGCTTGGCGACGCTGTATGTACAGAATGCGCAACCAATTGCTCCATAATATCCTGAGCATAGTCAGAGACAAACATCGGTTCTTCGGGGATCATTGCCGACTGAAAGTCTTTTTCTATCTCATGCAATGGTTTTTCAATTGCTGCGATATTTTCATTCAGAAAGCCCGCCAGATTACTGGAAATTTCCTGCTCTATTACACTTAACGTGGAGCTGGGTGCTTCTGGAACGGTAAAGATACGCATTAAGCTTTCTTCAGAAGCGACTGCACAACGCTTTGGACCCATTTTAATACCTAATCATGCGTGGGTAACTGATGTGGGGAGTTACCTTGCCAAGTTGATACGAAATGACTAACTTTACTGTAAAGTGATGGGAAAGTCTGCAATGCAGTCAAAAAAAATGAACTCTGCTTGATAATTTGATGAACCTCTGATGACACAGCATCGCACAATAAACCCAGTATTTAGTACGATGCATGTAAGGAATAGGGTTCATAAATAAGGCAAATTCGTTAAATATTTTGTCAGCATTGTCAGAAATGGATAGTATTAGGAACAATTCGTCCCACCAAACTAGCAGACTCAAACGGAAACTGACAATGAATAAACGGAATTTTGCGCTTAGGGCCTTATCTCTGACCTGGATAGTCATCGGCTTTGTGGTTTTTATTGCCTCTTTGTCGGCCTATGTGCTTTACACCTATCATCAGACCCGTACCACCATAGTACAAGGGATAGATCAAAAGCTCCTCATGGCAGCCCGCAGTACCCAGCTCATATTGGGAGAAGACTATCATGACCGGCTTAACGAAATTGACAGCGACGAATACCGCCACAAGAGTATGCAGTTATCTCAACTCGCGCAACATCTGGGTGTCGAATACGTGTACGCCATGGTCTATGATGCGCCCTATGTCCGTTTCAGTGCCTCTAGTTACACCCAAAATGATGTCTTACAAGACAAAGTCACGCGCATGCTCGACCTCTACCCCGAGGCGACATCGGTTAACAAAAGCGCATTTCGCTCAACACAGCCGCTATACGAAGTGTCTGAAGACAAGTGGGGCCATTTTAAAACCATTTTTATTCCTCACGTAACACGAGACGGGAAGGTCTATCTGACCGGAGCCGATATTAAAACATCGCACATCCAAACCGAACTGGCAAAAAGCGTTAAAGAAGCCTTGTTTACTGCCTGCTTTTTCTTTGCTGTTGCTTTACTGGTAGCAGGGATGTATTTGCTGATACTGAGAAAAACCCTGACAACCGACCCGCGTACCGGATTTCCCAATCGTCTGGCTTTAGAGCAGGATCTGGCCAAAAACCCCACTCAGCACCTTAGTTTGGCCATTATTGCAATCAACGAGTTGGAAGAGATCGTGAGTTTTTATGGCACCGATGTCGGTGATGAGATCATACGCAGGGTGATGAGCCATTTCAGTGAATTTACCGCACCATTTAAAGTATACCGCCTTGCCACTGCAAAACTGGTGTTATTGAGCGACGCAAACAAAGGAGAGCACTACCTGAGTAGCTTGATCAATGAATTTCCTGCCACAACCCCGATTTTACAGGACCCACATTTATACATTCAGGTAACCGCAGGCATAGCCAGTGGCAATAAACGCCTGCTGTTAGAGAATGCGTTTATTGCATGCCGACAGGCACAACAAAAACAGCAACGGGTATGCATATATGGACAAGATCCAACGCAGATAAAAACCATTCAGGAATCCCACATCGCCATTGCAAAAACAGTTCAAAGTGCTTTTGAACAACACCGCATTCTGCCCTACTTTACGCCACGCATGGGCACTGAGAGCAAAGCCGTCGAGCAATATCATTGCACCCCGAGAGTACTCACAGAGCAGGGCCTTATCTTACGTCCTGAATCTTTCTCAGAAGTGATCCGCCACTCCAGGCTGAGCTCTCAACTAACCAAAGTCATGCTAGAACTGTGCACCGCACATTTTCGAAAATCACATCACGCCTGGAGCATGCAACTGAGCTGGCAGGATCTGGCCGACCCGCAAATCATGGAGTTTATTTTTGCGCAACTCAGGCGCTATCCGCAGCCGGCAAAAATTACCTTTGAACTCGAAGAACAAGAAGTGATTGAACACTTTGCCGACATGCGGGTTTATATCAATGTGCTAAAAAGCAAAGGTGTGAATATCATGGTAGCGTCGAGCAACAGTGGATTGCTGACTATCAGCCGGGTGCTGAAGCTCACCATAGACAGCGTTAAGCTTACTTCCAGCGTTATAGAGCAGCTAAGTGAAGAGAGCGAACTGCATGAATATATTGAACACATTGCCAGGCTCTGCCATGAGCGCCAGATCACTTTGTTGGTAGACGGTGTACAAAGTAAATATCAACTGGAGCAATTGCTAAGCTGCAACGTTAAGTTGGTTGAAGGGAGCTTGATTGGTGCACCTGGCCCACACATCAATGTCAACCAGAGCAATATGGGGAGAGATTTCCAGGCCAGTGCCTGACCTATCACCTGCAATAACACAAGTGATAGGGAAACCTTATAACTGAGCAATCAGCCGGGTACTTTGTTGCCCACTGGCCCAGTACTTACGCTCAAACGGCGTCATGGCTGTGTCACTTTCATAGTTGCTTACCGTTGCCTGAACTCCCGCGAGTGCCAGACTGCGGGCAAACTCCTCTACGTAAATTGCCCAGTTACTGCGTAGTTCAAGTCGTCCCCCCAGCTTCACGATATATGGGAATACCGCCGCTCCATGCCAGCGCCTTTGCAGGTGTTTCGCTTTAGGCCAGGGGTTAGGGTAAAGCAAGTAATGATGACTTGGCTGCCAATTGGCCTCGCAGGCAAGACGCCAGAAATCATTTAGATCTGCCTGAACCAGAATATAGTGACCCGACTCTGTTTGCTTATATTCAATGTCGTGCTTTTCAAGTCGATGCTCTGACTTATCAATACCTATGACCAACGCATTCGGATGTAGTTTGGCTAAATTCGCCGTACTTTCCCCCACCCCACAACAGGAATCCAGAATGATCGGACCATCGAATGCCTGTACTTTCTCATTCACCTGCTCAAAGGCTTGTTGTGTATGCACAGCAATAGGTTTTTTGAATGGCGTGTTGAGGTGCTTTTGTACTACCTCATCTAACTTTTCATGCAGTCCGGTCTGATTACTGGTGATGCTTCTGGAATTGGCGTCTGACATAACAGCGTGTTGTGGCTCGTAGTGTGAAAAATATTACGAGTATTTTATCTCAGTCTGCAAGATTAAGTAAGCGGTTGTGTGGCAGAGTCTTCCCCCTGCCACCTTGCTTGATAGCCTGACCATCAGTGACGCAAGCCGACGCCGCGCTTGATCAGGTTCAGTGCCACTGCAAATAACACGGTGATGAAGCCCAGCAATACACCAAAGGCCAGGGTAATATTGACATCAGACACTCCCAGGAAGCCATAACGGAACGCATTCACCATGTAGATGATTGGGTTTATCTGAGACACCCCCTGCCAGAATTCAGGCAACAAGGTGATGGAGTAAAACACCCCGCCCAGATAAGTCAGTGGTGTCAGCACAAAGGTTGGAATGATACTGATGTCATCAAAGCTATTGGCAAAGACGGCATTGATCAAACCACCCAATGCAAACACAGCAGAAGTCAGCAATACCGTTAATACAATTACCGCCAGGTTGTGAATTTGAATATCCACAAACAGCAGGCTGACCAGAGTCACTATCAGACCCACCAGCATACCCCTCGCCATGCCGCCGCCTATATATCCCAGCACTATGATGTAGTTTGGCACCGGTGCCACTAACAACTCTTCAATGCTTTTCTGGAACTTAGTAGAATAAAAGCTTGATGCCACGTTTGAATAGGAGTTGGTGATCACCGACATCATAATAAGACCCGGCACAATGAACTCCATATAGCTAAACCCGCCCATTTCACCAATTCGTGAGCCGATAAGAGAGCCAAAAATCACAAAATACAAAGTCATGGTAATAGCCGGTGGTACCAGAGTTTGTACCCAGATCCGTAAGAAACGAATGCACTCTTTTATCCAAATACTTTTTAGTGCCACGCCGTAGTTTAAGATTTTCATTCGCTGCGCCCCTGTTCCAACAACCCAACAAACAATTCTTCCAGACGGTTTGCCTTATTTCGCATACTCAGCACGGTATTACCTTGTTCATTCAGCTGGGTAAATACCCCATTGAGCCCCTGAGATTTCGCGACTTCAACTTCCAGCGTATGATCGTCTGTCAGGACAAACTCGTAACCTGCCAAGTTAACCGGATTAATGGGTGCCTTGAGGTCCAGTACAAAGGTTTCTTTGTCCAGCTTCGCCAGCAAGGCTTTAATGGTCGTATGTTCGACAATTTTACCCTGGTCGATAATGGCGATATTACGACACAGCAATTCAGCTTCTTCCAGATAATGGGTAGTCAGAATAATGGTGATACCCTGAGCATTGATTTCACGTAAGAAATCCCACATTGAGCGGCGCAGTTCAATATCAACACCCGCTGTTGGTTCGTCCAGGATCAGCAGCTTAGGTTCATGCATAAGCGCACGGGCAATCATCAAACGGCGTTTCATACCACCTGATAAAGTCCGTGCCTGCTTGTCTTTTTTATCCAGTAAACCCAATTGCTTTAGATATTTCTCGGCACGCTCATGGGCCTGAGCCCTTGGTACACCATAGTACCCCGCCTGATTGACCAAAATCTGATTAAGGGTTTCAAACTGGTTAAAATTGAATTCCTGTGGCACCAGGCCCAGATGAGATTTAGCCGCTTCCAAATCGGTGTCTATGCTTTGGCCAAATACTTCCACCTGACCCGCCGTTTTGTTCACCAAGGATGAAATCACACCTATAGTCGTCGACTTACCGGCACCATTTGGGCCCAGCAGCGCAAAGAAGTCGCCCTGCTCAACCTGTAAATCAATCCCTTTGACGGCCTCAACGCCGTTACTGTAGACCTTACGCAGGCCTGATATATTTAATGCCTTTGTCATGTTATTGTTTTTCCTCACATCCCCATGTTGTTGTTTTCACTTACTTTGTACCAATGCGCTTTGTTACCCAGTCTGGTAAAAAGCGCCACATCTCAGCGCCTGTGATGTATTACCGCTGCTGAGGTTTAGTCGCCGTAGCCCCAGCGCTTTGCTAACCGATGCTCTATGCCCAAATGATCTAAAATACGCGCCACCATGAAATCGACTAAGTCCTCGATACTTTGTGGCTGATGATAAAAACCGGGGGCTGCGGGCATAATGGTGACCCCTAGCCGACTCAGCTTGAGCATATTTTCCAAATGAATGGCACTGAACGGCGTTTCTCTGGGCACCAGGATCAGCTCACCACGCTCTTTGATCACCACGTCGGCCGCGCGCTCCAACAAGTTGTCGGACGCGCCCATGGCAATGGCCGATACACTCCCTGCACTGCATGGGCAGACCACCATTTTCTTAGGAGCCGCAGAGCCCGATGCCACCGGGCTAAACCAGTTGTCTTTACCAAACACCTGGATCTGTCCTGCTTTGGCCTGATAGAGCTCGCTGAGCTGTGCTGTGGCCTTGTCTTCATTACCAGACAATTTGATATTCGATTCGGTGTCCAGCACCACTCGGGCAGCACTGGAGATCAACACATAAACCTGATAATCCAGCGCCACCAGTACTTCGAGTAAACGCAATCCGTAGGGCGCACCCGACGCCCCGCTGAACGCCAGTGTAATCGCTGGCTTAAATTGTGACATAACTTTATGACCTCTTTTCGCGCAGTGCACTTAACACTGCCTCATGGATCCCATTAAACCCACCATTGCTCATGATCAAGACATGCTCACCCGGCTTTGCCTGCGCCGCTACCGCCGCAACAATCTCATCGGTGTTGTGATAGCATTCGTACCCTGCTTGTTGAGCGGCTTCTTGTAATGACCAGCTCAGCTTAGGCGGCTCAAACAACAGCACCTCATCGGCTGCCGCCAGAGAGTCCATCAACGTTTGCTGGTGAACCCCCATTTTCATGGTGTTAGAACGCGGCTCCAGAATCGCTGTAATTCGGGCATCACCCACCTTGGCACGCAATCCGGCCAGAGTGGTTTCAATTGCTGTGGGATGATGAGCAAAATCGTCATACACACAGACTCCATTAACCTCGCCCAGCAATTCCATCCGCCGCTTAGGTGATTTAAACTCACCGAGCGCCTCTATACTGACTGACACAGGAATACCCACATGACGCGCAGCGGCGATCGCCATCAGCGCATTTTTGACATTGTGCTCACCAATGGCCTGCCAACTTACCATGCCCTGGCTTTCGTTGTTCAGCAGCACCTCAAACTGGCTGCCATCTGCTTTGCACAGACGATAACCCCAGTCACCACCAAGCGTTTCTTGCTGGCTCCAGAAGCCTTTGTCTATCACTTCACACAGGGGTTTATCCGCTGCCGGGTAAATTGCTTTACCCTGCGCAGGTAAAGTACGAAGCAAATGGTGGAACTGGGTCTGAATTGCAGCCAAATCAGCAAAAATATCGGCGTGATCAAATTCCAGGTTGTTCATGATCAAGGTTCGCGGCAGGTAATGAACAAACTTACTGCGCTTATCAAAGAACGCCGTGTCATATTCATCGGCTTCAATGACAAAAAACGGGGTATCACTGGTGCGCGCCGATACACCAAAGTTTTGCACTATGCCCCCGATCAGGAAACCGGGACGCAATCCAGCGTATTCCAGTAACCAGGCCAGCATACTGGCAGTTGTCGTTTTCCCATGAGTGCCGGCCACTGCCAGTACCCAGCTGTTTTGCAAAACGTGATGTTTTAACCATTCGGGGCCAGAGGTATAAGGTAAGCCGCGTTCCAGCACATATTCTACACAGGCGTTACCGCGGCTCATGGCATTGCCAATCACCACCATATCGGGTGCTGGGTCCAGCTGGGCCGGATCGTAGCCTTGGGTTAATTCAATACCAAGCGACTCCAGCTGAGTGCTCATAGGGGGATAAACGTTTTGATCGGATCCCGTCACCTTATGGCCCAGCGACTTTGCAATGGCTGCAATGCCACCCATAAAGGTGCCGCAGATCCCAAGAATGTGAATATGCATGATTTTATTAATTAATTAGCTGACTAACCCGCTTAGGTTATCATACTCGCCTGAACCTTGGCTGGTTTTATGAGCAGAACCACACAAAACACTTTTGCAGCTGGTGCAAAGTCACTGCTACAGACATGAAAAAACCGGCTTAAGTGCATCACCTAAGCCGGTTTTTAAATACAATTTTAACGAGCTACTTAATTAAGCAACACCGTACTGGTCACGATACGCTTTAACCGCTTCCAGGTGCTCAGCCATATCACCTTGTTGCTCAAGATAAGTGATCAAATCAGCCAATTTTACGATAGACACCACAGCGGTGTTAAAGTCGCGCTCAACTTCCTGAATAGCAGACAGCTCACCTTTGCCTTTTTCCTGACGATCAAGGGCAATCAACACCCCCGCCAGATCAGCGTCATTGGCAGCGATGATTTCCATCGACTCACGGATAGCCGTGCCCGCCGTGATCACATCATCCACCAGCATGATACGACCTGTCAGCTCAGAGCCTACCAGGTTACCACCTTCACCGTGCTGCTTTTTCTCTTTACGGTTAAAGCAGTAAGGTACGTCTTTGTCATAATGATCTGCCAGTGCAACAGCCGTGGTCGTCGCAATTGGGATCCCTTTATATGCCGGACCGAACAGGACATCGTAGGCAATGCCAGCATCTTCCAGTGCGGCTGCGTAAAAACGACCTAAACGCGCCAAGTCACGGCCGGTGTTGAACAATCCTGCATTGAAGAAATAAGGGCTGGTACGGCCAGATTTAAGCGTAAATTCACCAAACTTCAGCACCTGCTTTTGTAGGGCAAATTCAATAAAGTCTTTTTGATACTGTTTCATGCGATACCTTCTTATTTACTTATACTTATGCCAGAGCCTGTTTTTGCAGGTCAATGATCTCACGGATTGAATGCTTGGCCAGTGCCAGCAGCTCATCCAATTCTTCAAATGAGAAAGGTTCGCCCTCGGCCGTGCCCTGCACTTCAATCAGTTTGCCGGTTTCCGTCATGATCACGTTCATGTCGGTCTCAGCTTCTGAATCTTCCAGGTATTCCAGATCGGTAATGGCCTCGCCGTTGTAAACACCCACTGAGATAGCTGCAATCATAAACTTCAGCGGGTTAGCATTGATCATGCCCTTGGCACGCATGTGCGTCAGTGCATCAACCAGTGCCACACAAGCACCGCTGATAGATGCAGTACGTGTACCACCGTCTGCCTGTAACACATCACAATCGATGGTAATGGTGTTTTCGCCCAATGCGCTCAGATCAACCGCAGCACGCAATGCACGGGCGATCAGACGTTGGATCTCCATGGTACGTCCGCCCTGCTTACCTTTTGCCGCTTCACGGCCATTACGCGTGTGAGTAGAACGCGGAAGCATCCCGTATTCTGCAGTGATCCAGCCTTTGCCCTGGCCTTTCATAAAACGCGGTACACCCGCTTCAACCGTGGCAGTACACAACACCTTAGTGTTGCCGAACTCAACCAGCACCGAGCCCTCGGCATGCATAGTATAGTTACGTGTAAAAGTTACCGGTCTGATTTGATTTGCAGTTCTTTCGCTTGGACGCATCCACCTTCCCCTATCATCAAAGTTTCGCGATATTATAAAGGGTTCCCAACCGCTATGCCATGCGGATCGCGAATAATTCACACCCAGCCACTAGAGCTGGGCGATGTTTCAGCTATAATGGCGATGTTTCGTTCATGGCGATGTGTGTGTTCACCAACGACAGCGCTGTACCTTAGGTAGCCACATGCAGACACGCCGCAACCTTAAATTAAATTAGGAACTTATATGATCCATAGTATGACCGCTTATGCCCGTAAAGAGATCAAGGGCGACTGGGGCACCGGTGTGTGGGAGATCCGCTCCGTCAACCAACGCTATCTTGAAACCTTTATCCGCGCACCGGAACAGTTCCGAGGCCTGGAACCGGTCATTCGCGAGCGCCTGCGCAAACACTTACAGCGCGGTAAAGTGGAAGTATTTTTGAAGTTCACCGCCAACCCGGCGCACGTAGGTCAGCTGTCGATCAACGAAACCCTGAGTAAACAGCTGATCGAAAATGCCAAGTGGGTCCAGTCGCACAGCGGTGGCGAGATCAACCCAACAGACATCCTGCGCTGGCCAGGCGTCATGGAAGCCGAAGAGGTAGATCTGGACACAGTGAACAGCGAGCTGTTAAAAGGCTTTGATGCCCTGGTTGAAGAATTTAAAGCAGCGCGCGCAAGCGAAGGTAACAACCTGGAAACCATGATCACCACCCGCCTGGATGGTATTCTAGAGCAGGTTGCCGTTGTTGAAGGTCACATGCCAGAAGTGGCTAAATGGCAACGTGAAAAACTCACCGCCAAGCTGGAAGAGCTGAAAGCCGAAATCGATGAGAGCCGCCTGGAACAAGAGCTAATCTACCTGGCACAAAAACAGGACGTGGCAGAAGAACTCGACCGCCTCAAGTCACACGTTAAAGAAACCCATAAAATCCTAAAAAAAGGCGGCGCCTGTGGCCGACGCCTGGATTTTATGATGCAAGAGTTCAACCGTGAGTCCAACACCCTGGCGTCTAAGTCCATCAATACCGAGATCACCAACGCCGCCGTTGAACTCAAAGTACTAATTGAGCAAATGCGCGAGCAGATCCAGAATATTGAGTAAGATTTTTTAAATATTTGGACTTACTTAAGCTTACTAAGCCCCTGTAAATAGGGGCTTTTATATTTCAGCAAAGTTTACGCCACCCTACTAGATTATAAATTCTCAGTGACTGTTCTGTCCGTACAGCTTTGCTGCGGCACTTATTACTGAATGGCTCTTCCAAAGTCTCTCGAATATAGGACATTGGTCACTTTTCAAGTCCACATATACTTAATTGTTACATCCTCATTTTGCTCAAATGAGTAAAATTCATCTCCTTTATTGTTGTTTTGACACTATGGTTCTGGCTAACAAATCCCTGTACTCGTCAAGCCGAAACTCTGCACGAAAATAGCATACCGGCATCAAGACCCTGGAAAACAACGCAACAACATTAAAAATAAATCCCCCTAGTAAACCTCTAATCACACATAAAGAAACCACATAAATTCACATAATCCAACAAGGATACCTGACCCAAAACATGTGAAATATTAATGACAAATATGTTTACTTTAAGTTACCGAGTGGCTAGTCTTGAATTTAGTTTTTCTAATATACTACTGTCACTCAAAGGAATTGTTCTTATGTCAAAACCATCAAAGAAAAAGTCATTAACGCTAGCTGGAGCATCACTAATCATCCCCGTCCAGGCTATTTCAAATGAAGGAAACACACTTTACGGTGTACCAGACAGCCTGAAAGAATCTGTCGAATTAAATGAAAGTAGTAATACGTTAAGGATAAAAGTCAAAGACTCACAGTTTTCAGATATTGAGAGCCAAATTGATGCACTTATACTACGATTATATGAAGATCCCGATTTCGCCTCAGACTTTTCTTTGAACAAGTCAGATATATATAGAAAAATGGGTATCAATGAGAAGCAGGTTGAGTCTGATCCGAACATTAAGTTATTAGAGCTAATATCTTTACCTGAATTCAGAAGCGCAACTCAAAGGCAGGACTTTGAGCAGCTCCTTTATATAATGATTGATAATGGATTGATAGGAAAAGACGACTTCAGCTCACTGGAAAATAAATACACAAGTTTCTTGCAAGAAAACAAATCAACATATGAAGAGCTGTTTAACAAAAATGGATTATCAAATTTATCTCAAATGCCCGGAAATTTAGACCCCCAAGCTTGTGTTACATGCATATCATTTGCAGCGGTTGCAGTGAACGTTGCCGCAGCCACAAATGTTGTAGCAGCCGTTGTTGCTGTTGTATACGCAGCGGTGTATGTATGGGGAAGCCCCTGTGATGGTGCACCTGAAAGCCTTGAAGATAATAATAGGTTTGGGAGCGTCGCTTTAACAGATAAAAACATTGCGAACAACACAAGTACAGCTTTAAATGCAGCGCATTTAGCGGGGATGAATGGGTTTGAGAAATATATATACAGAGATCTTGCCAAGCTAGAAATAAAAGCATTTTATAACGCGGCATTCAATATTGGCTTAATTGAAAATGAAGAGACTCTTGCACTCATAATAGAAGGCGCATTGAGGGAAGTTGACTCCTCCATTGAAGTTTCAAAGCATATCGAAAAATGCCAATAGGTAGGTATAAGAATGGCTATACCATCACCAAAAACACTCACAATACTGCCAACCTACCGCTGCACAGCGGCATGCAAAGAGTGCTGTTTTGAATCGAACCCAAACTTGAAGTCAAGACTAACTCTGGAAGAAATGTCCAGCTGCATTAATGAAGCTGTATCTACATTTCCTCAACTTGAAAACGTTGTGTTTAGTGGAGGAGAGTGCTTCACATTAAAAGATGATTTATTTAGCTCAATTTCTCTGGTTTCATCTTATGGTTTAAAAAGCAGATGTGTCACCAATGGTTACTGGGCCAAGAAAGAAAGTAGCGCGATGAAAATAGCGAAAGCACTTTCAGATTCTGGTTTATATGAAATTAATTTCAGCACGGGCTTGGACCATCAGGAATATGTAGATGAAAAGTCAATCATAAATGCTGTTAAAGCTTGTGCAAGCTTTAATATAACACCACTAATAATGGTTGAAAAGGACTCTGAAGACTCCAGATGTAGAGCATCTCTTGAAGAAAATGCAGAAATTAAATCTTTATTAGATAACAATAAGCTCACAATAAGTAGTAATACATGGATGCCTTTTCAAAAAGATTATGTTGATCGAGGATTCCAAATTTCACCTGAAGAACTTGAGACAGGGTGCAATCAGGTTTTTGAGAATATCGTCATTACACCACACGGCAGGGTTTCAAGCTGCTGCGGACTGACATTCGAACATATAAAAGAGATGAAGATTGGCCACATTTTCGAGAATGAGTTTTTAAAAAAAGCTCACCAATCGCAACTCGAAGACTTTTTGAAAATATGGATAAAGGTAGATGGTCCTGCTAAAATCATTTCCCTACTCATGGGTGACGATTACGCTGAAAGCAATATTGGGACCGTCAGCCATAATTGCCAGGCTTGTGTATACTTGCACAAAGATAAACAAATAATCGCTAAGCTAAAGCAGAGGTATGCGGAATTTTTGCCGAGTGTGATGTTCAGGTATAAGGCTAAAATTCGAGTAGACTCACGTTTAGAGCATAGGAGCAGACATGGAAGATTATTATAATGTTCAGTATGGCTTTTCATTTTTATATATAATTTGCCTAGTTATTTTTATTGCGCTCTTTATAATAAAAACAAGTACTATTACATCATACTTCTTATTTGCTATCTCTGTAACAATTGCTGTGAACTTTTATAGTCTAAGCATAACTATTGCAAATAGCACAATAAGCTGGAAGATGGGAATTGGTTTTATTTCAGGCACTGTTGATATTGAGCAAATTGAACACGTTGACTCCGTAACTAACCCTTGGTATTCAGGCTGGGGGATCAGAGAGATTAGCAATGGTAAACTCTACAATGTGTCAGGGTTTGAGGCCGTGCATATCACATTAAAGAATGGTAAGAACATTCGTTTGGGAACAAATGAACCCGACAAACTTCAATCTGCGATCCAAAATCAGCTACCTCAATAACTAACGTGGCAACAACCCTTAATCCCTTCCCTGGTTTTGCGGTGAGTTCAAATAAGTGTTCTCACCCAAAGCCCAGTATTCATAGTAGAAGAGCTCTTCCATTCGAAGCGTAAAATGGATTAAAAACTAAGCTAATCGAATACCTCAATATATCGCCATTGCAGAAATACGTAGTGATTAGTCAGGATGTCACCGACGAATCCATTTACCGCAAAAGCGATGGCTGGCGCTCTGTGCATCACTTTATAGGCGAAGAGATACATCTTGACTCCATTGACTTCACGGTTGAGGTTGAGGTTATATATCTGCGCGTACAAAACGAAGATATGCAAACCTATCTGGCAGAGCAAAACGCCGCTGACCCCGAGTAATTTGTTTGAATGCCATCCATTAACGACTGGTTTCTTATGCAACTCTCCCAAACTGAAGCACTATTACATTGTCCAGTGCGATCTCTACTTCGCAGCCAATTTATGTATATCTTCATGAAAAAAGCGCTGAATGCACTTTTTGTTTTAGCAATTAAGCAGGCTTTAGCCACCACAGCTCTTTTTAGGATCCGGGTGAGCCTCCTGAACTCTGTCTGGTAAATCAGGGCTCCCCCATGAACCATGCACTTTTTCAGGCTTTCTGTTTGTAATTGCTTCATAATTGTCTGACATCCTCCATTCGTCGTTATTTAGATGGATTACCCGCCCTCTGCATAATGATGTCGATTACTATCATAAACGTTATTGTCCAAAGGTATCGCCCAAATTTTTAGTTTCCTGCTCGCTAATAAGCCTTTTCACGTTCTACAAATTACTCTCTGGAATTTGCCGTCATTGAGTACGCAAATAACGCTAAACTAATTCATCATGTGAAACAGCAACATCAGTTTATCTCGCACATATAGCTTGAGCGGCAAACCTTACTTTTTCTTTGCCCTTGCCCATTGACCTGTCTATAACTTCATAGTTTATCGTTTTCGTTTGTTACAGCCTGACTGCGCTTATTTTTGGCCAGTCTGGCATACATAAAGAGGAGCCGCATTTAATGTATCGGATTTCGGAATTGGCGGCACAACTGGGTTTAGCGCGTTCTACTTTGTTGTATTACGAAAAGCGCGGGTTGATCTGTGGCAGACGGGCCAGCAATGGTTATCGGGTTTATGGCGAGCTGGACTTACAAAAGCTCAGACTACTGCAGCAACTACAGGCTGGCGGACTGACGCTGAGTGAATGCAAACAGGCGCTGGAGGCCAGGCTAGATCGCACCGTACTCAGCAACAGGCTCGCTGAGCTGGAAACCGAAATTGCACATAAGCAGCAGGCGCATACTTTGTTGTCTGCGCTGCTTGGGCGCGGTTCACTGCGCGACTGGCATGCACAGGCCGATAAACTGGCACCCGATGCACACAGAAACTGGCTTGAACAACAGGGGTTTGATGAACAACAAACCCTGTACTTAAAATGGTTATCAAAAGACATGAACGAACACGATACTTATATGGCCGACTTTATGGCGGTCTTTCATCGGCTGGAACGCTGGGGACCCGGCAGTAATACCGATACACGCAAGGCGTTAACGCACATTCCTTTTACACCGCACACCGTGCTGGATATTGGCTGTGGTAAGGGCTTTGCTACGGAGTTACTGGCACAACAGACACAGGCGCAGATCACGGCAGTGGATAATGAAGCTCAGGCAATCGACAGCCTGGCGGCGCGACTAAAACACGCGGAACTGGACGAACGTGTCACCCCTCTGTGTGCCAGTATGACTGCTTTGCCCTTTCAGAGCGGCAGTTTTGATCTGCTCTGGGCTGAAAGCTCCGCCTATATAATGGGCTTTGAAGCGGCGCTGAATGCCTGGCGCCCGCTTCTGCGTTCAGCCGGTTGCCTGATGGTCAGCGATCTGGTGTGGTTAAACGAGACGCCCTCTCAGGAGGCAATCACCTTCTGGCAACAGGAATACCCGGATATGCAAACAGTTGCTGTACGGCTCGCACAGATTGAGCAGGCCGGTTTTCGGGTCTTGAGCCACTTTACGCTGAGTGAGCAGGCCTGGACAGACTATTATGGACCACTCAAAGCTGAAGTTGAACAACGACTGAGCCACCAGCCAGATTCCGCTGCGCTTCAGGACATGGCCCGGGAAATTGCCATCTACGAGCGTTACCTGGGCGAGTTCGGCTATCAAATGTTTGTGCTGCAACGCAGCGATTGAACACGGTGAGGCTGGTAAGTTAGGTGATATGGCTTTAAAATAACTCTTTTGGACAACCAGCGGTGTGACCACATTCACATCGCTGTACTGCAACCCTATAGGTCTGACGTATGCCACATCAAAATCGCGGTAATTTGTTTATTCTTTCAGCGCCCTCTGGTGCCGGAAAGTCAAGTTTGATTAAAGCCCTGCTGGAAAGACAAGATAAAGTCAGGGTCTCGGTGTCACATACAACTCGCGCGCCTCGCCCGGGTGAGAACAATGGCGAGCACTACCACTTTGTTTCTGTGAATGAGTTTAAAACACTTATCAACCAGAATGACTTTTTCGAATGGGCGCAGGTTTTTGATAACTACTACGGCACCTCTAAACAAGCCATCGAAAACCAGCTTGCACAAGGTATTGACGTATTCATGGACATTGACTGGCAAGGTGCCCGTCAGGTTCGTGAACTGCTGCCTGAAGTAAAAACCATCTTCATTCTGCCGCCGTCAAAGCAGGCACTGGAAGAGCGTTTAAACAACCGTGGGCAGGACTCTCAGGAAATCATTGCCTCGCGTATGGAGCAGGCCAAATCTGAATGCTCTCACTACAATGAATTCGACTACCTGCTGGTCAACGATGACTTTGAGACTGCCCTGAATGAACTGGAGCACATCGTCGTGGCTGCACGTCTGGAGCTGAAAAAGCAACAGGTGAGCCAGCAGGCTTTGATAGCAGAACTGCTGAAGTAAGTCACATCCGCGGCTGACTGTTCCGTGTTTCGCACTGGCTGCAAAGATTGCAGCCACATAAAGCCGTAACGACCCGATATTTTTTAACCATGTACTTGGCGAATCCGGCGCTTTTTAGTAGACTAGCCCTTTGCTAAATGTATTGAATTTTTTGGAGTGCTTCGATGGCTCGCGTAACAGTAGAAGACGCAGTAGATAAAATTGGTAACCGTTTCGACCTAATTCTTGTTGCAGCGCGTCGCGCTCGTCAGATTGCAGTCGGTGGTAAAGACCCTCTGGTTGAAGCTGAAAATGACAAGCCAACCGTAATCGCATTGCGCGAGATCGAAAAAGGCATGGTCACCAGCGATTCACTGGACATGATCGATCGCGAAGAGCAACAAACTCAGGAAGCTGCAGAGCTTGCTGCTGTTGCTGCAATTGTGGGTGGCAATCGCTAATCCACTGCGACCAGTACGACAATAACGCCAGCTTTATAGCTGGCGTTATTGTTTCTGCAGCACAGGTCACTGAACACCTCTATCTAGACTAATAAATGTGTTAGTCGATTGGCTTCGACGTCAATTCATCGTATATTCAGTACTTAACTTATTATTAATACCAATCAAATGTCATAACAACCAAGGTAAAGGTGTTATAGCCTGACTGCAGGTAGGTTAATACGCATTTGATATAACTTCGCTGGAACATTGGAGTGTGAATGTATCTGTTTGAAGGCTTAAAGAAAAAAATATCAGAGTATCTGTCACCCGAAGATGTGGAACTGGTGCAAAAAGCCTACGTGGTTGCCCGCGAAGCGCATGAAGGGCAAACCCGCTCCAGCGGCGAGCCTTATATTACTCACCCGGTTGAAGTCACCCAGATCCTGGCCAGCATGAAGCTGGACCACGAAACACTGATGGCAGCATTGATGCATGATGTGATTGAAGACACCGACTTCAGCCAGACCGATCTGGCCGAAATCTTCGGTGATACAGTTGCCGAACTGGTGGCGGGTGTCAGTAAGCTGGACAAACTCGACTTTAAAGATAAAAAAGAGTTTCAGGCCGAAAACTACCGTAAAATGATCATGGCCATGACCCAGGATATCCGGGTGATCCTCATCAAACTGGCCGACCGCACCCACAACATGCGCACGCTGGGCTTTTTACGTCCGGAAAAACGCCGCCGGATAGCCCGTGAAACCCTGGAGATCTTCGCGCCTATCGCCAATCGTCTTGGTATCCATGACATTAAGAACGAACTTGAAGACCTTGGCTTTGCGGCCTTATACCCGATGCGTCACAGAGCACTAAAATCAGAAGTGGCCAAAGCGCGGGGTAACCGTAAAGAAGTGATCAGCAATATCCAGTCAGAGATAGAGTCTCGTCTGGAAGAAGCTGGCATTGATGCATCGGTCAGTGGCCGTGAAAAGCACCTGTACAGCATTTATAAAAAGATGCTCAACAAAGAGCTGCTGTTCAACGAAGTGATGGACATTTACGCTTTTCGCATCAACGTCAACAGCATAGATACCTGCTACCGGGTATTAGGTGTGGCGCACAACCTGTATAAGCCCATAGAAACCCGTTTTAAAGACTACATTGCTGTACCTAAGACCAATGGTTATCAGTCACTGCATACCTCTTTGGTTGGGCCGCACGGTATTCCGGTGGAGATCCAGATCCGCACCCATGATATGGATCACATGGCTGATAAAGGGGTTGCGGCGCACTGGATGTACAAAAAGTCTGGCGACACAGCGGGCCATACCGCACAGCAACGTGCCAGACAATGGATGCAAAGCCTGCTTGAATTGCAACAAAGTGCCGGTTCATCGTTTGAATTTGTCGAAAACGTAAAGACCGAGCTGTTCCCGGAAGAAATTTATGTCTTTACGCCGGATGGCCGCATCATCGAATTACCCATGGGTGCAACGGCTGTCGATTTTGCCTATGCCGTTCATACCGACGTAGGGAACACCTGTGTTGGCGCGCGCGTCAACCGTAAGCCTTATCCGCTCAGCAAAGCGCTGGACACAGGGCAAACTGTCGAGGTGATCACCAGCTCTGGCGCGCACCCCAATGCCACCTGGTTAAACTTTATTGTCACAGGTAAAGCGCGTCTGGGCGTACGTAATTACCTTAAGAGCCAGCACCAGGAAGAGTCTATCCTGCTGGGTCGACGCTTACTTGACTCCGCACTGGGTGAGCATAAGCTGGATGATATTCCAACCGAACAGATAGACAGAGTACTGGAAGAGCATGACCTAAACACCGTGCTTGAGCTGTTAGTGGAAATTGGCAACGGCAACATCATGAGTATGCTGGTTGCAAAACGCCTGCTACAAGCCGATGATGAAATCGAGAGCCTGGCACAAAAAGCCAAAGCGCCGATCATTGGTACAGAGGGTATGCTGGTGACTTATGCCAAGTGTTGCCGGCCTGTCCCGGGTGATGACATCACCGCCTATGTTAGCCAGGGCAAGGGCTTAATGGTCCACCGTCAGGAATGTAAAAACATTAAAGGCTGGCAAAATGAACGTGCCAAGTACTTTGTGGTAAAGTGGGAAGATAACCCCGAAAAAGAATACATCGCAGCACTGCGGGTTGAGATCATCAACCACCAGGGTGCGTTGGCCAAATTAACCAATGTGGTTGCAAGCACACAAGCCAATATAGTGGAGATTGCAACCGAAGAAAAAGAGAGCAACCTGTACGTGATTGATCTGGGTGTTACCGTCAAAGACAGGATCCACGTTGCAAATATTATGCGCCGGATCCGGGTAATGCCAGATGTACAACGTGTAACCAGGAAGCGATAAAGGAAAGACAATGAATAAAGCCATTATTTCAACCGATCAGGCGCCGGCAGCAATCGGCACCTACAGTCAGGCAGTTAAAGTCGGTACGGCGGTTTACCTTTCGGGGCAGATCCCTTTGGTGCCTGAAACAATGGAAGTGATCTCAGAAGACTTTGCAGAGCAAACACAACAGGTATTTAAAAACCTGACTGCCGTGTGTGAAGAAGCGGGCGGCCAATTGCAGGACATGGTCAAGGTTAACATCTTCCTGACTGACCTAAGCAACTTTGCTACCGTCAATGAGATCATGAGTCAGCACTTTAAAACGCCCTACCCGGCGCGTGCTGCTATCGGCGTAAAAGAGCTGCCTAAGGGCGTACAAATTGAGATTGATGGCATCATGGAGCTGCCTTCAACCAACTAAGACACCGAGTGTATTAGTTATATTACTCAAGCCCGCTTAATGCGGGCTTTTACTTATCTGTACAATGATTTTTCATGCGCTTAACTTTGATCTTAAACACTTGACCGCATACTATTAATTTAGCAATCTGGTGTTATACGAAGCACTTTGTGCAATCTTGGTAACGCCGCATTTTTTGGCAATTTGAGGTATTCATTATCGTAGTTGGTTTAAAGCAATAAGGATAAGCCTGTGTTTAAACTCGCAAAAAATGGCAATATATTGATGGACGTCGCGGCTGCGTCGCCCCCCAGTGCAGCGTTTGTGGTTGAAGCACTCGAGCGCTCACCCTATGCTGACTGCGCAATTGATCATGAATCCATTGCCGCTTACTTCAAACAAGATACGCCTGTCACTCAGCTGATTGTGGCACAACAAAAAGATGCCCATATCGAAGTCGCATTGAGCGACGACAAAATGCAGGCCATCGCCAAACTCACCACCGCACAGGGTGGTAAAATGATCAGCCTGGAGGATGCCAAGCGCGCCATAGTCAAAGTCGGTGTCACCCGGGGCTACAAACAAGTCTATCTGGAAAACTTGCTCAAACAGCAACTGGAGTCTCTGCCAGGCACAGAAGTCACAGGCATCGTTGCTCAGGGGCGTCCGCCCGAAAATGGCATACCTGCCAAGCTGATGCCACATGTACAAACGCTTAAAGAACGCCTGAAACAACCCAAGTTACGTGAAGACGGCACCGTTGATATGCGCGATTTTGGCGCACTGGCCAGTGTTGCACCCGGCACCTTACTGGTCACGCAAAGGCCGGCAACCCCAGGCAAAGAAGGCTTTACGGTTACCGGAGACAGCATTGCACCTAAGCCCGGAGATAGCTTTCAGCTGGTTGCCGGTGAAGGTACCGAGATTTCCCCAACCAATCCCCTGCAGCTGATCTCAACCATTGCTGGTTGTCCGTCCGATGTGCCGAATGGCATGCGGGTAGACGATATCTTTACCATCAGTGACGTCAACGTACGCAGCGGCCACATTGAATTTAGCGGCAGTGTGCTGGTTACCCATAATGTCGACCCAGGCATGAAGATCAAAGCGCACGGCGATATCACCGTCATGGGGACCGTAGAATCGGGAGAATTAATTTCCGATGGCAACATCGAAGTACGTGGCGGTGTGATTGGTCACCTGGATCATCGCAACGACGATCAGGGGCTCACCTGCCGTCTGATTGCCAAAGGCGATGTCCAGATCACCCATGGTCAATACACCTATCTGGAAGGGCAGAATGTCTTTATCCAGAAACAAAGTAATCACTGTGATATCAAAGCACGTAACCTGTTACAGGTTGGCCTGGACGAATCCCCTAAGGGTAAGTTGGTCGGCGGCACCATTTTTGATGCCAAGATGCTGGTGGCGGGCGAAGTAGGCAGCAGCTCAGGTGCGACCATGGCTGTTTATCTGGCACGCAGTGGCATGGAGATAACGGAACGTACCGATCTGTGCCTTAAAGAACTGACTCTGACCGATGAGCAGATCACCAATCTGCAAAAAGCGGTCGAAAAAGCCGATAACGTAAAGGATGCTGAAAAGAAAAAAACCTTGCTGGCCAAAATCGGCGCGACACAAGAACACTATTGTAAGCAGGCCGAAGCGCTGGAACATCAGCTGTCAGAATTAGACCATACTCTGCATGATTTACTCGATAACACCCAGCTGGTGGTGAACACCTCTTTGCACTCAGGTGTCGAGATCCATATTTTCGATAAGGTCTATAAAACCACCCGCAGTTACCCGCCGTGCAGCGCCAGACTGCTCGAAGGCAAAATAGAAATTGAATTTAAGATGTAAGGGAGCCCCTTGAGGCTCCCTTACTGTGTGTCGCCGTCGCCTCTAAAGTAACCCAGAAACTTCAGTTTTAACATGCTCAGGCCACACACCAACCTGGACCTGACCGATATGTTGCTTTTGTAATAACAACATCACCAAACGAGACTGACCAATACCACCCCCTATGGTTTGTGGCAATGCACCTGCCAGCAGGCTCTGGTGCCAGTCCTGCTCTAACCTTTGCTCATCCTGCGTCAGACTCAATTGGCGTTGCAAGCTGTCCGGACATACCCGGATCCCCATAGAGGAAATTTCAAAGGCATCTTCGAGCACCGGGTTCCAGACCAGAATATCACCGTTCAACCCCTGATACTGCTCACACGTTGGCGTTGACCAGTCGTCGTAATCCGGTGCTCTGACATCATGGATTTTGCCATCTCCCAGTTCACCGCCGATACCAATCAGAAACACAGCGCCGTACTCCTGCGCAATCGCTTTTTCTCTTTGCTTAGCACTAAAGTCTGGATACATAAGGCGCAGCGCCTCACTGTGTACAAATGTGATTTGCTCCGGTAAAAACGGCGTCAGCCCATATTCAGAAGCCAGTTGCTGTTCAGTTTCACGAATAGCGCCATATAATGTACGAACTGTGTCTTTGAGCTTATCTAAAGAGCGTTCAGACTGTGCACAGATCACCTGCTCCCAGTCCCACTGATCAACATACACGGAGTGTATTGGGGATAGTTTGTCTTCATCCGGGCGCAACGCCTTCATATGTGTATACAACCCCTGCCCTGCGCCAAAGCCATAGTCACCAAGCGTTTTACGCTTCCACTTCGCCAGTGAGTGAACCACTTCATAATCGCTGTCGCTGAGCGTTTTAACTTTAACCTTCACCGCTTTTTCGGTGCCGCTGAGGTTGTCCTGAATACCATCTCCTACCTTTGCCAGGATAGGCGCCTGTACTTCGATCAGGCCTAACTTGTCAGTCAGTTGTTGTGAAAAAAGTGCTTTCGCACGCGCTATTTGTTGTTGTGTTTGCAGATACTGTTGCAACATATCGGTTTCCTCATTCCCAATGGTGTTGAATAACGGTGCAGGCTTGCTGCGTTAAATCTATCCTCAACAAAAATGAGTAAAGATTCAATAGTCCACAACAAAAACACCTTTACACTATTTTTTTCATCAAAAATTAGCTTTAATAATTATTGAATCAATAATTAGCGTGCGAAATATCCATGGAAAATTATCAAATCGATAATCTCGACCGTTCTATCCTTCATGCCTTAATGGACAATGCCAGAACCCCCTACGCCGAATTGGCCAAGCGCTTTGCCGTCAGCGCGGGAACCATTCATGTGCGGGTCGAGAAAATGAAGCAAGGCGGTATTATAGTCGGCACACGGGTCAGCATAGATGCCAAGCAGTTGGGTTATGATGTCTGTTGTTTTATCGGCGTAAACCTCAAACATGCGCGGGATTACCCGGCTACCATTGAGCAGCTGGAAGGCTTTGAAGAAGTCGTTGAAGCCTATTACACCACAGGCAACTACAGCATTTTTATCAAAGTCATGGCACGTTCTATTGACCATCTGCAGGACGTGCTGATCAATAAGATCCAGACAATCGAGGCCATTCAGTCAACCGAGACCCTGATCTCCCTGCAGGCACCAATAATGCGCGAAGTAATGCCTTAGCGGGGTGCTTTTTGTTATAATCGCCGCAATTTTGTAGTTAAGAGCTGTAATGATGGAAGAAAACCGTTTTCAGCGCGTGAAGCGCATTTTGGATCAACGCCAGACTGATTTAACTGTGTGCCTGGATGAAGTCCACAAGCACCATAATCTGTCGGCCATAGTGCGTACAGCCGATGCGGTCGGCTGCCATCATGTTCATGCGGTATGGCCGCAGGAGCAAAGACGCCTGACCAATAACACCTCAGGTGGCAGTAAAAACTGGGTAGAAACCCATATGCACGATGACATCGATCAGGCCGTTGCCACTATCCGTACACAAAATCCTGGGATCCAGCTGCTGGCCACCAATCTGAGTGATACAGCCGTGGATTTTCGTGAGATTGATTATACTAAGCCAACGGCCGTTATTGTGGGACAGGAGCGTCTGGGGATCTCAGACAGAGCGCTCGAACACGCCGATCAACACATCGTGATCCCAATGGCTGGTATGGTACAGTCATTAAATGTTTCGGTGGCTGCTGCATTGATCTTATATGAAGCACAGCGTCAGCGCGAAGCCGCAGGGCTATACCAGCGTGACGATATGCTCGACCCGGCGATTAAACACAAACTCTTGTTCGAAGGCTGTCACCCTATCATTGCCAATCGCTGTGTCGAAAAAGGCCTGCCCTACCCGGCTCTGGATGAGGTGGGTGAAATCGTGGCCGATGATACTTTCTGGAACACACTGAAATTCAGTCAAAAAGGATAATTATGTCTCTTCCCAATTTAGCCCAGTACGCCATAACCGATCTCAAGGGAGTCGGCCCAAAGGCCGCAGAGCGGCTGGCCAAATTGGGGATCCGCAGTGTTCAGGATATGCTCTTTCATCTGCCACTGCGTTATGAAGACAGAGCCAGAACCTATCGCATCGCGGAATTGATGCCACATACCCATGTCAGTGTTGAAGGCGAAATCGAGCAGGCCAACATCACTTTCGGCAAACGCCGTATGCTGGTATGCCAAATCAACGATGGAACAGGCCGTATTACCCTGCGCTTTTTCAACTTCAGCGCCGCGCAGAAAAACACCATGCAGAGCGGCAAAATCATGCGCTGCTTTGGCGAAGTGCGCCGTGGCCGGGTCGGTCTGGAAATGGCTCACCCTGAATACAGTATTCGCGACGAGCTCAGTGAAACACCGCAAGGCGCGGATACACTCACGCCGGTTTATCCGACCACTGAAGGGCTAAAGCAACTAAGCATTCGAGCCATTGCCGAGCAAGCTATCGCATTGCTGCAAAAATACGATATTGAAGATCACCTGCCCGCTCAGTTCAGACCCAATCAGCTGAGCTTGAAAGAAGCCTTACTCACACTCCATCAGCCGCCTCAGGATGTGGCACTGGATCAGCTTGAACTCGGTCAGCACCCAGCGCAACAGCGGCTGGCGTTTGAAGAATTGCTGGCGCAAAACCTTAGCCTGCTGCAACTCAGACAGCAAGGTCAGGCCGTCAAGGCGGTATCGCTGCCGCCGAATAATATGTTAGAAACAGAGTTTCTGGCCCAGCTGCCCTTTAAACCCACTTCAGCACAAAGTCGAGTAGTGGCTGAAATTAAAGGGGATCTGCAAAACCCTTTTCCAATGATGCGACTGGTACAGGGTGACGTAGGCTCAGGTAAAACCCTGGTTGCAGCACTGAGCGCACTCACGGCCATTGCCAAAGGCTATCAGGTCGCTCTGATGGCCCCCACAGAGATTTTATCAGAGCAGCATAATATCAACTTTCAGAACTGGTTTGCCGCACTGGGCATAGAAGTGGTGTGGCTGGCAGGCAAGACCAAAGGCAAAGAGCGCGAGCGCGTGCTGGAACGCATCAGCTCAGGCCAGGCGCAAATGGTGGTTGGCACACATGCACTGTTTCAGGAGCAAGTACAGTTTAGTAATCTGGCCCTGATCATAATTGATGAACAACACCGTTTTGGTGTTCACCAGCGCCTGTCGTTACGCGAAAAGGGCAAGTTTAACGACTGCTACCCGCACCAGCTGGTCATGACGGCAACACCCATCCCACGCACGCTGGCGATGACTGCCTATGCCGATCTGGAAACCTCAGTGATCGATGAGCTTCCACCCGGGCGCACACCAATCACAACCGTCGCCGTCCCGGATACTCGCCGCGATGAGGTGATTGAGCGTGTTCGGCGTGCCTGTATCGAACAGCAGCGCCAGGTGTACTGGGTATGTACTTTGATTGATGAGTCCGAAGCTTTACAATGCCAGGCGGCAGAAGATACCGCAGAACAACTCACCAAAGCGCTGCCCGAGCTCAATATCGCACTGGTTCATGGCCGTATGAAGGCACAAGAAAAGCAGCAGATCATGCAAGACTTTAAGCAGGCAAAAAGCCATGTGCTGGTTGCAACCACTGTGATAGAAGTCGGGGTAGATGTCCCCAATGCAAGCCTGATCATTATAGAAAATCCAGAGCGGCTTGGATTGGCACAACTGCATCAGTTACGAGGCCGGGTTGGCCGGGGAGACATCGCTTCGCATTGTTTGTTGCTTTATCATGCACCTTTGTCAGCAACAGCGCAAAAGCGCCTGGGCGTGCTGCGTGACAGTAATGATGGCTTTGTGATTGCCGAGCGGGATCTGGAGATCCGCGGGCCCGGAGAAGTCCTGGGCACTCGTCAGACGGGGCTGGCTGAGCTTAAAATAGCCGACTTAAGCCGGGACAAAGTGCTGCTACCACAAGTTCGCAGTCTGGCTTTTACCATACTCCAACAACACCCACAAGCCGTTGAGCCACTGGTCCAGCGCTGGTTGCCTGACCGCAGTGAGTTTGCTATGGCTTAGTCATAACTAAGCCAGAATTACCTAAACGTCTCAGAACGTTCAATGACTTCAATCTGATAGCCATCGGGATCGGCAATAAAGAAAAAGCGTGCCACCAGAGTATCGCCATTATAAAACGACTTCATCTCCTTAGGCTGGTAACCTAGCACCTCTGCCTTTGCATGCACAGGTGCTAAGTCATCAACGACAACTGCTATATGACCATAGCCATTCCCCAACTCATATGGCTGCTGCGTATCATGATTCCAGGTCAACTCCAGTTCAAACTCAGCTTCTTCATTCCCGAGATAAACCAGACTAAAGTGCTCAAACTCAATACGCCTGCGCTCGCCGAGCGCCAGTACATCATGATAAAATGCCAGAGATTTTTGCAGATCCATTACCCGAACCATGCTGTGAATGAGTTTTGCCATCAAGGAGTCCTCTATGTGTGAATTGTATGCCGCGGCCGATCCCGCCAGCTATGAAGTGATACGCCGCTCAATGCGGATTCAGGGGGCAGTAACTAGCCTGGCACTAGAGCGTCGGATCTGGGATCTGTTACAGGAGATCGCCTCCAAAGAACAGCTCAGTGTGGCTGAATTCGTTTCCACCCTCTATCAGGAAGTACTGATGCGTCAGGGGGAAGTAAAAAACCTTGCTTCTCTGTTGCGTATCACCTGTTTAACCTACTTATCCGATCTTACGTCTGATCGCCGCTAAAGGGGTAGTATCTGGTTACTACATTGACATTAGACTTTTGCTTATTAGCAAAAGCCGATACACTGATCTCGATTCATTCTTAGTAATCCTTTGAATTGTGTGAACTATTTAGGCACAAGGTATAGCGCAATCATATGAAATCTCATTTAGGCCGACGCGCATTTTCCAACATGGAGCTGTACACCCTGTTTAACGGCTACATTTATGGTGACGAAAAACAAAAGCGTGAGCAGCCAAAGCATTGGCACTTCTGGCTACCTGTGCTGGCATATTATACCGGGGCCTACAGTGACGAAATTGGCAACCTGACGCTCTCTGATATCAGTAAACAAGAGCAGGTTCGTGGCTTTACGTTTCATACACACGGTAAATTACAGGCCCGGTTTGTACCGATCCACCCAGCCCTGTGGCATGCCGGATTACAAGATTATCTGCACTTTGTAGAACAACAAGGCCAGACCCGGCTAATGTTTGATTTGCCAGCCAAGTCGGGGCGCTTCAGTGAGAAAGTCAGGATCTGGTTTTCCGGAGAGGGCGAGCGTCTTGGCTATTTGCAAAAGTGCGGTCTGCCCAATGTGGATCAGCAAGGCATGAAAACTGCTATCAGTAGCCTGAGATTAAACTTTGAGCAGCAGATACACATCTCCGCCATTCAGCAGGGCAACAAAGCCGCTATGTTCTATCTACTGGGGCTGAAACAGGATGGCCAGATCCTCACTCAACCCAAAGCGCATCAGCTCAAACAAGTGCTTACGCAAGTCAGAGTCATTAACCCCAACATTCACTGGCAACGCTTTACAGAGCGTCATGGCCAATAACCTGGCAAGCTCTGTGCGCTCAACCTGTACCAGGTGCTAAACACACAAAAAACCCGACATTGAGTCGGGCTTTCGTATTATGGCGGACGAGGTTACAGTGCCTTTACGAACTCACTGAAATCTTCGCCCAGTTTTTCATCACGCATTGCGTACTGAACGATAGCTTTCAGATAACCCAGCTTATCGCCGCAGTCATGAGCCCGGCCACTCATGTGGAATGCTTCAACGGTTTCACTTTCCATAAGCATATCAATTGCATCAGTTAGCTGGATCTCGCCTCCGGCTCCCAATGGCGTACGCTCAAGCAAAGGCCAGATATTACGTGATAATACATAGCGACCCACAACGGCAAGGTTGGAAGGCGCTTTATCAACAGGCGGCTTCTCGACCATGTGATTGATTGGTGCACTTTCGCCAGGCTTTAGCTCAACGCCCTGGATGTCTGCAATACCGTACTTGTTGACGTCTTGTTGAGGAACCGGCTCAAGCATAATTTGACTTAGCTTAGTGTCTAAGAAACGTTTAACCATAGCCGCCAGGTTCTCATTACTTTGATCTGCCGTATACTCATCCAGGATCACATCAGGTAAGACAACCACGAAATCGTCATCACCAACAATAGGCTTTGCGCACAAGACCGCATGACCAAGCCCTTTTGCTTCGCCCTGCCTAACATGCATGATAGTAACGCCTTCAGGACAAATTGAACGAACCTCTTCCAGCAGAGTACGCTTAACCCGCATTTCCAGTGTTGCTTCCAGTTCAAAACTGGTATCAAAGTGGTTCTCAATCGCATTCTTTGACGAATGGGTCACCAAGACGATTTCGGAAATGCCCGCAGCTGCGCACTCTTTCACTATATATTGAATAAGAGGTTTATCGACTAAAGGCAACATTTCCTTGGGGATAGCCTTCGTCATAGGCAACATCCGCGTACCAAGTCCAGCTACAGGAATTACAGCTTTCATAGTTCATCCATTATTACATAAAATGGCGGAAGAATTTCTCACCATAAGAATAGTTGTGTGACAGAGTATTCTAATCGAATCCGCTGGCAGTGCAAGTTTAATAATATCCCTTTTATAGCTGTGGAAATAAAAAATGCCCGCTCACTATAAAAGTGTCGGGCAATTTCTAAATACTTTAATGTTTTCAGACGCTAAGTCCGATAGAGTTCTTACAGACCAGCACGCTTTTTAATAGCTGCGATCAAGGCTGAACCACCATGGCCGTTGCTCTCAGCCCAGGCGATGTCAGCGCCATCAGATAATGCACTTTTAGGTAAGCTTTTAACGATAAACTCGCCCGCATCCACCGCGTTATTAGCGATTGCATGGCGCAGCATGTTATTACCATTACACTGAACTGAATCGTACACGTTACGGATTTTAACCCGTGAGCTCTTTAGCGTGCTGCGGATACGTCTTTTATCGTCAGCCGCAATATATTCACACAAAGACACTGCTAACTGATCGTTTGCTTTGCTCGCAAAACTTACGGTTAATGCCGAAACGCCAAGACTCACACCAATAACTAAAGGAATTACTTTCATCACCAATCACCTAGTACTTTTTTCGTAAGAACAAACGCTCAATATTGTATCAACCAATACAATTGTTAGCAACAAAGTTATATTCCTTTATTTAGAGTTACGAACTTATAACTATACAAATTTTTCTCATCTGCTTCATATGTTTCGCTTGCAATTTCTTGCCACTCACCGGCCTGAGAGTGGTCAGGAAAGCGCGTGTCGCCAGAAACATCCAAGTCGATGTATGTTAAATAAAGCCGATTACTTAAGGGTAGAAACTGTTCATAAATATTTCCACCTCCAATGATCATAACTTCCTCACACCCGTCAACTAAAGCCAACGCATCTTGTGGTGATGAAACTACCTCAATGCCCTCAGCACGGTAATTTTGGTTTCGACTGATCACAATATTTCGTCTGCCAGGAAGAGGACGACCAATAGATTCGAATGTTTTGCGCCCCATAACCACAGGTTTATTCAAGGTGACGGCTTTAAAATGTTTCAAGTCGGCCGGTAAATGCCAGGGCATAGCGTTATCATCGCCGATGATACGTCCGTTTGCCATCGCTGCAATCATTGATATTATCACAATACACTCCACTCATACTTTTATACTAAAAAAGGGCCAGAGGCCCTTTTTGTATCAACCCGCTTAGTGAGACGCTAAGACGGATCGCGCTTATCTTTCGTAGACGACTTCTACGTCGTAATCATCTTCGTCCCAGTCATCCCAGTCATCATCGTTATCCTGAGTTGCCTGACGGTGATAGGTATCCCATTTGAACTCGACTTCTTCCTGCTCTTGCTCTTCGAACTTATCGCGTGGCATGCTATCCAGCAGGCCTTGAATGTCGTAGCACAACTGCTGTGTATTAAACTTATTGGCAGCAGAGATACGATACACCTGTTCAGCATCCAGCTCTTCGGCAATACGCTGACAAACCTCTTCTAACTCATCCTCTGCTAGCAGGTCTATTTTATTCAACACCAACCAACGCGGCTTATTGGCAAGTTTTGGGCTGTACTGATGCAGCTCATTGATGATTGCGAACGCATTATCCACTGGGTCTGTGCCATCAACTGGCATGACATCGACAACGTGCAGCAATACACGGCAACGCTCCAGGTGCTTCAGGAAGCGGATCCCCAGGCCTGCACCATCTGATGCGCCTTCAATCAAACCCGGAATGTCGGCAATCACAAAGGATTTGTTCGCTTCAGGACATACTACACCCAAATTTGGCACCAAAGTCGTGAATGGATAATCAGCCACTTTAGGCTTAGCAGCCGATACACTGCGAATAAAGGTTGATTTACCTGCATTTGGCAAGCCTAGCAACCCAACATCGGCTAGCAACATCAGCTCCAGCTTCAGGTTTCGCACTTCGCCAGGCGTGCCCAGTGTTTTCTGTCTTGGCGCACGGTTTGTGCTCGATTTAAAGCGCGTGTTACCTAAACCATGATAACCGCCTTTAGCGACCAGTAGTTTTTGTCCATGCTTAGTCAAGTCACCCAGACACTCCTGCGTATCAACATCAGTTACACGCGTCCCTTCCGGTACTTTCAGGATTAAGTCGGTGCCCTTTTTACCCGTCATATTACGGCCATGACCATTGGTACCTCGCTCGGCACGGTGGAACCGCTCAAACTGATAATCAATCAGGGTATTGAGGTTTTCGTCTGCTTCAAGATAAACGCTACCTCCGTCTCCGCCGTCGCCCCCATCCGGGCCACCGTCGGGTACAAATTTTTCGCGGCGAAATGAAACGACACCGCTTCCACCGTCTCCGGCTTCCGCGCGGATCTCTACTTCATCGACAAACTTCATGGTTACTCTCTTACTGGTTGTTCAGCACCTGCTATTATAGCAAGTTCATAGCGGCTTGATCAGCATGGGCAAATGCCTAACTACCGGTCTGTGGCGCGTATTTGACAGGAATAAGGTTAGAGCAAAATTCAGGCTCTGCTCTATAAAAACAAAAAACCCCGCCTAAGCGGGGTTTTTCAGTATTCTTTTACCGATTACTCAGCAATGATGCTAACGTATTTACGGTTTAAAGGACCTTTCTGCTCAAAAACAACTTTACCGTCTGCTTTTGCGAAGATTGTGTGGTCTTTACCGATACCTGCGTTAGTACCAGCGTGGAACTTAGTACCACGTTGACGAACAATGATGTTACCCGCTAGTACAGATTCACCACCGAAACGCTTAACACCTAAGCGTTTACTTTCTGAATCGCGACCGTTACGAGTACTACCAGCTGCCTTCTTATGTGCCATCTTTCTGTACCTCTAAATTAAGCGCTAATGCCAGTGATTTTAACTTCAGTGAACCACTGACGGTGGCCCATCTGCTTACGAGAATGCTTACGACGTCTAAATTTAACGATCTTAATTTTCTCGCCACGACCGTGAGATACAACTTCAGCTGTAATCTTACCACCGTTTACGAACGGCGCACCGATCTCGATTTTTTCACCATCAGCTACAAGAAGTACTGAATCAAATTCAATTGATGCACCAGTCTCAACGTCTAGTTTCTCTAGACGAATTGTTTGACCTTCAGTCACACGGTGCTGTTTACCACCACTTTGGAAAACCGCGTACATAATTAACTCCGTCTGTGCGCCCTCAAATCGACGCAACTTAATATTCTTCAATAGGGCGCGAAGTTTACGCTAATGTGCTACTTCGCGCAAGCCCTAGATCGCAAATAAATGAATAAAAAATAGCTAACTTGAGGGCGTAATAATATTTTCATTTATTCTAACGAATAGGTGTGATAAGCCAAGCTCTTTTTTGCTTTTTCAACATCGGAGTTCTGATCAGAAACAACCGATAAGTGCAAAAAACATACAAAAGCACTGATTTTTTAACCTCTCTTACGGCAAGTTATCGAGTCACGGTGAATTTTAATGTACACTTGCGGCTCGAACATCCCTGAATGAGGCTTTAGCTCGGAGCGTTATGGATATCAAAGCGATCCAGAGATTGATTGAGCAAGACATGCTTGCCGTTAATCGACTTATCAGCGACCAAATGCAATCTGACGTCGCATTGGTTAATCAACTTGGCTTATATATAGTCAATAGTGGTGGCAAACGGATCCGCCCTATGCTGGCACTTTTGGTGGCCAAAGCATTAGGGTATCAGGGCGATAAGCACATTACACTGGCGACCATCATTGAATTTATCCACACCGCAACTTTGTTGCATGATGATGTGGTTGACGAGTCTGCCCTGCGCCGTGGTGAACCAACTGCCAACGCTGAATTTGGTAATGCCGCAAGTGTTTTGGTTGGTGACTTTATATACACGCGTTCTTTTCAGTTGATGGTCGGGCTGGAAAATATGGAAGTGATGCAGATCCTCGCAGATGCAACCAACGTGATTGCTGAAGGTGAAGTGCTGCAGCTGATGAACTGCAATGACCCAGACACGACTGAACAAAGCTACATGCAGGTGATTTACAGCAAAACAGCCAAATTATTCGAAGCGGCAACTATGCTACCGGCTGTTGTGTTAGATCAATCAGCAGCGACCAAAGAAGCACTTAAATTATATGGCATGCACTTAGGCACTGCTTTTCAGCTCGTAGACGATGTCCTCGATTACAGCGCCAATGCTGAGCAGCTTGGTAAAAATATCGGTGATGATTTAGCCGAAGGCAAACCAACCCTGCCGTTAATTTATGCGATGCGCCACGGCAGTGAAGCGCAAGTTGCACAGATCCGCGATGCCATTGCCAATGGCAACGGGCTTGATAACCTGACGGAGATTCTGGCCACGCTTGAGCAGACAGAGGCGCTGGAGCATACCATGGAACGTGCGCGAAAAGAGTCACAAAAAGCCATTGAACAACTCAGTGTACTAGCTGAGTCAGAACACAAAGCCGCGCTAATTTCATTGGCGAAACTAGCCGTTGAGCGCAGCTACTAAGACAATCGCCAGACATTAAAAAGGCTGCTCATGCAGCCTTTTTAATCGAGTAGATTATGCGTCTTTTGGACGGTAACCTTCGATTTCAACCTCTTTACCTTCAAACAAAAAACCCACCATTTGTTCTTCCAGCTGTTGACGATGTTCAGGATCCATCATATTTAAGTGCTTTTCGTTGATCAGCATAGTCTGCTTGTGCTGCCACTGTTGCCACGCTTCTTTACTAATGTTATTGAAGATGCGTTCGCCAACCTCTCCCGGATAAAGTTGAAAATCTAACCCTGGAGCTTCTTTTTGTAACTTTTGACAAAATACGGTACGTGCCATCTCTTTACCCTTTATACATTCGTTGTAACTAAGTTTACCCCATTGCCTTTAAGACTTTAACCAACTTTTTAGTTGGTGCTGCTAAACCCACCTCAGCAGGCTGCGCCAGCTCATACCACAAGAGTGGATTATCGTGAACACAATCCGGCGTCACATCTAATGAGACCACCACAGGCGTGATGGTCAGTTCAAAGTGCGTAAATATATGCACAAATGGCGACAGCGTTTGCTGGCTACCCGATAACCCTTGTTGCGCCAAAAAAGTTTCCAGTTCAGTTAGTTCACTAAACTCAAAAAAACCAAACAAGCCACCCCAAATGCCGCTGCTTGGCCGCTTCTCCATGAGTACTTTATCATCAGCTCGCACTATCAGATGATAAGCCGCTTTCTTTGGCTTGGCTTTTTTCGGCTTAGAGTTAGGAAACTCTTTCACTCTGCCCTGATGATGTGCCTGACAACGACTGACTAACGGACAAGCCTCACAGTCAAAGTTGCTGCGGCTACACAGACTCGCCCCTAAATCCATCATCGCCTGATTATATTCTGAAACACGATCTTTAGGTGTTAGTGCATCGGTCAGTGCCCATAAATGATTTTCGACCTTTTTGACGCCATACCAACCTTCTACCATGAAAAAACGTGCCAGTACCCGTTTCACATTGCCATCCAGAATGGGATGCGCCTGACCCAAAGACAAAGAGAGTACAGCCCCAGCTGTGGAGCGGCCAATTCCCGGTAAGGCCATCACGGCTTCTAAAGTTTGCGGGAACTGACCCTGATATTCATCGCGTACAATTTTGGCGGTTTTATGTAAGTTACGCGCGCGTGCGTAATACCCAAGCCCCGTCCAGTGATGAAGCACTTCATCCTCCGGCGCATCGGCCAGGTCAATGATAGTTGGAAAGCGCGCCATAAAACGCTCAAAATACGGGATCACGGTCACAACTTGAGTTTGCTGTAACATCACCTCAGATACCCAGACCTTATATGGGGTTTTTTCAAGCTGCCAGGGTAAGGTTTTACGCCCATGTAACTGATACCAGTCGACGACCTGTTTGGCAAACCATTGGGCCTGCTCATTATTTACTGTCATTGCTAGACTCTGCTTTTACTTGCTAATACACGCGCCAGTGTATGAAGCTTTTTTCAAAGGTCAAGCTCTTGTACTTGGCGCTGTGAATAGCGATAATGTGCGCCCATTTTTTACACCGAAGATGAAGACCATGAACGAATCGAGTAAAACCGCTCTGGAACAAGCCGAACAGGAAGGCAAATACATTCGCAAAGTACGCAGCTTTGTAAAACGCGAAGGCCGCCTGACCAAAGGGCAAGCTGCCGCCATTGAAAAATGTTGGGCAACGATGGGCCTGGAGCACGCTCAGGGTCGCCTGGACTTTACCGAGGTGTTTGGTAACGACAATGATGTTGTGGTTGAGATTGGCTTTGGTATGGGCAAATCGCTGGTCGAAATGGCGAAAAATTCCCCTGACCAAAATTTTATTGGCATTGAAGTACACCGCCCGGGTGTTGGCGCCTGTCTGATGGAAGCGGATGAACAAGGTGTCACTAACTTACGCGTATTCGAACATGATGCAGTCGAAGTACTGGCTGATTGCATCCCGGACGCCAGCCTGGCGAAACTCCAGCTATTCTTCCCGGACCCTTGGCATAAAAAACGCCACCATAAGCGTCGTATCGTTCAGGCTGAGTTTGTCGAGAAACTGCGCACTAAGCTGCGTATTGGTGGTGTTTTCCACATGGCAACTGACTGGGAAAACTATGCAGAGCACATGCTCGAAGTGATGCAGGCAGCGCCTGGGTTTGCAAACCAATCTGACAACAATGATTATGTACCACGCCCGGATTTCCGCCCACTGACTAAGTTTGAGCAGCGCGGTCATCGTCTCGGCCATGGCGTTTGGGATCTGATGTTCGAACGTACAGCCTGATCTGTTACAGCTTTTCGGGGCAACCAGCCCCGCTTTTTCTGGATCTCAGATGCAAAAATTAACCAACCCCAGTTTATTACTGCTGCGCAATGAAGAAGAACTGACAGGCCAGCAAATCTTGGTGATCAATCACCAGCGCGACGGCTTTTTGTCAGAACTAAAGCAATTGAATCCGCAGGCAAATATCAGCGCATTCAGTTATGACTTTGCCGATCATCAGGCTGCCGATAAGGTCGCTAATATCACCAGCTATGTGTCACATAGCCTGCCTAAACTCAACGATATTGACCTGGTCATTTATTACTACCCGAAATCAAAACCAGAAGCACAGATGATGTTCGACAATATTCGTGCCTTGTGCTCTGAGCAAACTCGTTTACTGGTAGTTGGAGAAAATAAAGGCGGCGTTAAATCTGCAGAAAAACAACTGCAGGACAAATGTGCAGCGCATTACAAACTGGACAGCGCTAAACATTGTATTTTATATGAGTTTGCCCAGCTACAATCCCTGGCGCAATTTGACATTGCCAGCTATCAGCAGACATTTAGCATAAATGTTGCCGGGCAGCAGTTTGATGCAGTCAGCGTTCCAGGCGTGTTTAATCATGGTAAACTCGACATCGGTACTAAGTTACTGCTAGAGCATCTTGATTTGCCCACTAAGGGCAACATGCTCGACTTTGGGTGTGGTGCCGGGATCATCGCTACTTTTGTGCTTAACCAGTCACCCAAAGTACGCTTCAGCTGCCTGGATGTAAATGCGCTGGCTCTCTATGCCTGTGAACAAACTTTACGCTTAAATGGTCATGAGGCTGAATTGGTACTCAGTGATGGTCTCAGACAATTGAAAGGCCGCTTTGATGCCATTATCAGCAACCCCCCCTTTCACACCGGTATTAAAACTGACTATGACATTGCAGAAGGGTTTATCAAAGGTGTGACTGAACACATGGGTAAAGGGTCACAGCTTCACATTGTTGCAAATAGCTTTCTGAAGTACCCACCACTGATTGAAGCATGCTTTGGTCAATGCGATACCCTGATCAAAAATACCAAATTTGCCGTCTATCGGGCCCGCATAAATTGAGTGTCGGTCAGTTCATCCTTGCTGTGAACTGGCCTTATTTGTCTTGTTATACCTGCCGTCTTCGGCTGCTAAACCTCTGCTAGTCAGCAAAGTGCTGAATCGTTTCGTAAAATGTGAGCTTTTTTGTGTTCTATACTGCTAAACTAAAGTGAGTGAATAGCAGGCAAGCGGGATTTGTGGTCTCCCAATGGGTAAATACGCAACCAAAACAAGTATAAGAAAAGTGCTGATCAGTGCCGTCATGCTAGTAACGGCGCTGTCTTTGTCCCTGTCTATCTCAATTTCAACCTATCTCGACGTTAAAAAGCAAAAACAGCTGATCATCAATAAGCTGGAAATGATCGCCGAGATCATTGCATTTAACGCTCAGGTAACGCTGATTTTTGACGACAGAAAAACGGAAGAAAAGCGTCTCAAATCATTTGATAAAGTCGACCTGGTGAAAAACATTCACATCTATGCAATTGATGATGTCACCAATCGGCCGGTCTTTTTCACCAGCTACAATGCCAGTAAAACACCGCCCGTACCGCTCAAGGTCAATCAAATTGAGGAGCTTCGAATACCGAAGATTTCTGAAGATTATATCGAGCTGATCTTGCCTGTTGAGTATGAAGGCAATATAGAGGGCTACGTATATCTGCGTGGTGGGCTCGAGCACCTGGCCGAATACATCAACCGAAAGATACTGGTAGATATCGCTTTAACGCTGTTTGTACTGGTGCTAGTGATGTTTGTTGCACGAGGGATCCAAAAACGAATTGCCAGCCCGATAGAGTCGCTATCTGTATTATTGCAGGATGTTTCAAAGAACCATAACTACGCCACCCGAGCGGAAAAAAGCGACATAGAGGAAATCAATATCCTCGCCAACAACCTCAATATCATGCTAACCCGGACACAAAATCAGCTTGAGCGCCATCAGGCAGATAAGCTGGAAATTAAACAGCTCAACCAAAGCCTGGAAGAAAAAGTCAATCAACGAACCATCGCGCTCAGGGAAGCAAACCAGGAGCTGCTTAATACACTGGAACGTATGCACCAGTATCAGAATCAGATAGTTGAAAATGAAAAGATGGCGTCACTGGGCCAGATGGTTGCGGGCGTAGCCCACGAGGTTAATACACCTATTGGTCTGGGTGTCACCGGTTCGACATTATTACGCGATAAACTCAGTGACATTGAAGTGGCTTTCCAGCAAAAAACGCTCACATCAAAACAACTGGAACGATTTATCAAAGAAGGGATCGAAAACCTGGATCTCATTTATCGTAACCTCAATCGGGCCGCAGATCTGATCTCCAGCTTTAAGAAAGTCGCGGTCAGTCAGGACATAGAGATCAATTCAGACGTCAATATCACTAAACTACTCAATGCAGTAATGGGCGCAATGCGCACCGAACTGGAGCTTAAAGCCCCTCAAATTCACCTAGATTGCCCTGAAGAGCTCACCATCAGAAGTAAGTCTGGGTTGCTGCAGCAAGTGTTCGAGCAATTGTTCTCAAACTCGCTATTGCATGGGTTTACCAGCAATGAAAATAACGAAATTGCTATAAAAGTGAACAAAGAAGACCAGCAATTAACGATTGTATACAGTGACAATGGTATTGGCGTGCCAAATGCCATCAAAAAGCGCATATTTGACCCATTTGTTACCACGCGCCGAGGAGAAGGTGGTAGTGGACTGGGCATGCATTTAGTCTATAACCTGGTCACTCAGGCGCTGGGTGGAAGTATCACATTAAAAGAAGACTATAAATCGGGTACTCAATTTGTGATCAGCTTGCCTCTGAAAGGAGGTACACAGTGAGATTTATGTACCTATTTATTTTTTGCTGTCTTTCACTTTTTTCTACGTTTAGTTTTGCGAAATCGCCGGAAGAAATCCGCTCGGCCTTTTTATATCAAATGGCAAAGTTCATTGATTTTCCTGAGCAAAAGAATAAGAAAACGACTCGATTTTGTTTTTATGACATAAAAAACGGACCAGGTGCTGTTTTATATAGTAACCGTACCTTAAAAATACGTTTAAAGCCGATTGAAATAATAGAAGTGAAAAAGTCTGAGTCTTTGCGGGAACTTTCCCAAAGATGTGATATCACATACATTGATGAAACATTGGAAGATGATATACTGTCCGCTTGGACCGATACAATGGCCCTAAGTATGGTAACTGTGGGCGAAAGTATCGAATTTTTGGAAGGGGGTGGGATTGCGTCCTTGGTCCAGGAAGGGAGTAAGATAAGACTGTATATAAACAAGCAAGAAGTCACCCAGCACAACTTTAAAGTGCTTTCCCGGTTGCTTGCCGTCTCCAAGTTTTATCCTAACTGATTTTACTTGTTAACAATTGAATATACTCCTATAATCGTTAACATTCGGTTTTATTATATAACGCCGATGATTTTGTAAATACAATATTCCGAAAAGGTTAATTAATAATGCAAACGCCAGTCATTCTAATTGTTGAGGATGAAGACGTAACTCGACTGAACCTCGTTAGTTTATTTGAAGCCGAAGGTTATAAGGTAATTGAAGCCATTGATGGCGATGATATGCATGAAAAATTGACGTCAAATGACGACGTCAACTGTGTGATCATGGATATTAACCTGCCTGGTAAAAATGGCCTTATCCTGGCTCGTGAGTTACGCCAGAAGAAAAACATCGGTCTTATTTTCTTGACCGGTCGTGACAACGATGTCGACCGTATTCTTGGTCTGGAGATCGGTGCCGACGACTATGTCACTAAGCCTTTCAACCCACGTGAACTTACAATCCGTGTGCGCAACCTGATCACTCGTACCGGCTCAAGCCCGGAGGAGTCTAGTATTGACAGCAATGGCGTCATTACATTTAACGGTTGGGAACTGGATGAGAATAGCCGCTGCCTGACTTCACCAACTGGTGAAGCGAAACGTTTGCCGAAGGGCGAATATCGTGCACTGCGTCTGATGTTGGACTCACCAGGTCGTATCTTCAGTCGTGAGCAGCTGATCAAGCACATGACAGGTCGTGAATTGCGTGCCAACGACAGAACGGTAGACGTCACCATTCGTCGTATCCGTAAGCACTTTGAAACCGACAACAACACGCCTGAACTGATCAGCACCATTCATGGTGAAGGCTACCGCTTCATCGGTAAGATCGATAGCCAATAAGTTTGCGTTACGAGTTTTCAGCGAGCTTTGCAATTAATGAGTGAAGGGCAGATTGCCCTTCTCTTATTTTCACCTCTAGTTCATCTAACCAATCCGCACGTTGCTCTTTGTCTACCTGAGCACCTTCCAGCTCCATCGTTTTAGCATGCAATTGCACATTCTGCAGACCAACAGAGCCCGCGGCGCCTTTTAGTTTATGTGCCACAGACACATAGGTCTCGGTATCCTCATTTTGATTAGCCTCATCCAGCTCTTTGTGATAAGTCGGATTAAGGCGAGCAAATAAGTCACAGCTGCGCTTAAAGGGCTCTATACCCATAGATGATACAAAGTCAGTGATTGTTTCCACATCCAGCAACGCTTGCTCTTGCTCGCTCAATTGCAACGGCTCAGACTGAGGCGAAGCTTGTTTGTCTTTGCTTGCCTCTATCCCAAACAGCTCCGCAAGCATCTTATCCAGCTTTGTGGTGTTGATAGGTTTTGCCAGTGCGCCCTGAATATCAATTCCTTGCAGCTCTTGCTCTGCGCTACGCACATTAGCCGTCAGTGCTACGATAGGTAACTCATCAAAGTGGCTATCGGCACGGATCTGCCGCGCAATTTCATCACCATTGATGTCTGGTAACTGCATATCAAGTAGGATCAGATCCAACTCATCCTCAGTTTCAACCATCGACAAGGCATCTTCCCCGGTTTCTGCCCAGACGACCTCATGTCCACGTTGTTCCAGCAAGTTAGTGGCAATTTCAGCATTCAGTGGCACATCTTCTACCAACAAAATGTAAAGGCTACGGCCCGCATAGCTTTGCTCATTTGGCGCTGAGCAGAGCTCCAAAGGTAGCTCCACATCAAAGCGACTGCCTTCCCCCTGCATGCTGCTGACGTGAATTTTACCTTTCATGGCATGCACCAGCGCTTTTGTCACCGCCAGGCCAATCCCTGAACCAATGGCATTATTACCACTGGCATCGGGTGCTTTGTAATACATGTCGAAAATGCGATCTTGTTGATCAGAAGGGATCCCCACACCTGTATCGATGACACTGATCGACAACCAGGGGCCATCAGCACGGTTTTCGCGACGACACTCCAGAGTAACGCCACCTCGGTGAGTAAACTTCACAGCATTGTTGATCAGGTTCCACAACACCTGACGCAAACGAGTTGGATCTAACAGCGCATAGATATCCAACATACCTGAACGCTTGATATTGAACTCAAGGGCTTTTTGTTCCGCTATCAGGCCTGCAAAGTTGACAACATCATTGATAAAGTCCGACACATTAATGCTGTCTGTGGCAATATCCAGCTGCTCTCTGTCTATCTTATCCAAATCGATAATGTCATTGAAGATATTACCTAAAGTTTCAGCACTGGAGAAAACGGTATTGCACCAGCTTTTTTGTTGTTTTGTCAGTTCAGTGTCCAATAACATGCGTGTCAGACCGACAATGCCGTTGAGCGGTGTGCGTAATTCGTGACTCAACGTGGCAATAAATTTCCCTTTATCTTTATAGGCCGTTTCCAGTGCCTGCTCCGCTTCTTTACGACTGGTAATATCACGACCGAACGCCAGCAGCCCGATATATTCCCCATCATCATTAATGAAGGGCAGTTTACGCATCTCAAACCAGCAGTTTTCATTGGCGACCGGGTATTCTACGTCAACATTAATCGATTGCTGGGTCTCAATCACTTGTTCATCAGTTTGCAGTACCCTCGGAACATCCTGTTCACCAAACACTTCCTGTACCGTGTGGCCGATCAGTTGTTCGCTAGTTTTGCCAATGACTTGTTCAAACTTCTTGTTGCAACCCGCAAATACGCCCCGCTCATCACGGTAATAGAATAAGTCAGGAGAGGAATCGACGATACTACGCAGTAACATACTCTGCTGAGCCAGCTCTTGCTCAGCTTTGCGCCGCTCCGAGATTTCTTTACGCAATTCTGCGATTGCCCGGTGCTTTGCATGCAGCGCCATTTTCCGCTCGTCAATTTCGTTATTGAGCCGGTTAATGTTGTCTTTGAGTGTCTGGTTGAGCAGTTTTTCTTGTTGTGTGGCGGATTCAAGATACTCTTTCGACGCATCCAGCTGACGCATTGCATAGATAGCAACAGAAAGCAGTAATGGAGAGGTTAATGCGGCAAATAACACCACCGACAGCACATTGACCAGTGTGACTTCACCGAGCGCCACGTAGTAAAACATACACGCTAAAACCAGAGACACAACCAGTACGAAAGCATAGGCCACAACCCCAGCCCAGCGGTCTCCGTAGTTTTTAATCAAATTCGATAAAATTCGGGCCCAGGTCCCAAATGAAGAGTCAAGCATAATAAAATCACCTAGTTAACCCCTACATTATACCTGACCAAAACACAGAAGCGAGTGACCAAAGGTCGCAGGCGACATTGCACAAACTAAAATAACCTCTGTAGCGCCCGTATTCAGTGCCTTTTGTGGATGTGTAGAAAGTCGACATCAGCGTACGAAATTTTGCACACTTGGGCGATTTTTTTACCAGAATTTTTCTTGCGGGCTCGGCAAGTTGTGACATTTTGGTGTAACATGCCCAACCCTGATAGTCGTGATTAAGAGAGTTCAAATGCCAACTTCAATGCCTGACATTGCACATTCTGCAGACGCCTTACAAGAAGGCAAGCTAGACTGGGTCGGAATGGGAAATATCGAGCTACCTTTACTGTTATCAAGTAAAGGCTTGAATGATACGCCCGTAACAGCCAAAGCGGATGCGTTTGTCAGCCTGGACAGGGAGGATGCGAAAGGTATCCATATGTCACGGTTATTTTTGGCACTCGACTCGCTGTCCTGTGAACAGACACTGACACCCGCGACGATTCGCTCAGTACTGGATAGCTTTATTACCAGTCATGAAGGGCTGAGCCACAGCGCCAAAGTGACGTTTCACTTCGAACTACCGCTGCGCCGTGCCTCCTTATTAAGTGGTAAGCAAGGCTGGAAAAACTATCCTGTTGTGATCACTGCTAACCTGGCAAACGGCCAGTTTAATCTGGAATTAGCCGTTGATGTTACTTACTCATCAACTTGCCCTTGCTCTGCAGCCCTTGCCCGTCAGCTGATCCAAAATGCCTTTGAAGAAAAGTTTACCGATCAGCCACTTGATCATGCCAGTGTTCATGCCTGGTTAGGCACCACTGAAGGCATCCTGGCAACACCGCACTCACAACGCTCTGTAACGAATATCAAGGTCAAACTGGATGAGCATTGTCAGGAGTTTGACATCTTGGGTCTGGTAAACATGGTAGAAGATGAACTAAAAACGCCTGTACAGGCAGCGGTTAAACGTGAAGATGAGCAAGAGTTTGCCCGCCTTAACGGTCAGAACCTGATGTTCTGTGAAGACGCCGCCAGAAAACTCAAAGCCTTGTTTGAAGCTGAAAACTACCCAGACTACTATATAAAGATAAACCACTACGAATCTTTGCATGCACACGATGCCGTTGCATATGCAGTAAAAGGCCTGAAAGACGGCTACCGCGCTTGATCCAGTCAAGCACTGTGCTTTCCTTATCCGCTCGGCCATCCCAAACCGCCGAGCGTTTTTAATTCTTCAGCATTCAGAAAAATCACTTTAGGCACACTCTTTGCTTAATAATCTGCAAGTCAAATTGTTGTCGTGGAGTGATTTATGGAACTAACATTATTATCTATTCTGGCGCTGGTCGTTATTGCTTCCATTGTTATTTCAAAATATACGGATAACGGCGGTAACCCCTATCCGTTTAATCGAAAAGAGTCTGTATTCACAACAGTCGAAGCCTCCTTTTTACAGCTATTAGAGCGTTCAGTAGGTGACAAGTTTAAGATTGTCAGCAGAGTTAAGCTGATTGAAATTATCGAGTGTAAACCTGGATTATCCAAAAAGGCACGCCGGGCTGCCATCACCAAAGCGCAAAATAAGCAGCTCGATTATGTGCTGGTTGATAAAGAAACGCTCAATATTGTCGCTGCCGTTGATCTGGTAAACAACGCCAATAAAAACGGCCACAAAGCACAAAAAGACTGGTTCGTCAGCGGTGCGCTGGAGTCAGCCGGGATCCCACATATTCGCATGAAGGTAAAAAGTGGTTACAAAAGTGCTGAAGTGCGGGCTGCCATCCTGTTTAAACTAGGCAAGAAACCAGAGCCACAGGGCAAGCCTCGCAATCGCAATTACAAACCTGCGGTACTTTCACCGTCTCAGGCCAAAGCCGCGGCAACCCAACTGGCAGAAATTTAGCCTGCCACACTCACTGTCGGCCCAACTCAGGGCTGACAGCAAAACGTTTTAACCTGCCTAACATCATATTTTCTAACACCAGTTTTGATATATAATGAGCAACACGGTTAAAAAATAAGAGAAGATTATGAAAGTAGGTATTATTGGCGCGATGGAACAGGAAGTCACAATCCTGCGTGACGCAATGAACAATACACAAACCGCAACTAAAGGCGGTTTCACCTTTTATCACGGTGAACTAGGTGGACATGAGGTAACTCTGGTTCAGTCTGGTATTGGCAAAGTGGCCGCGACAGTGGCAACGACGCTGCTAATCGACAACTACAGCCCTGACTGTGTGATTAATACAGGTTCAGCCGGCGGCTTTGATCCTGAGCTGAACGTCGGCGATGTCGTGATCTCGTCAGAAGTAAGACATCATGATGTTGACGTCACTGCATTTGGCTATGAACTGGGTCAGGTACCACAAATGCCAGCAGGCTTTAGCGCACACTCAGCTCTGGTTGAAGCCGCTCAGCAAAGTGTCGGTGAACTGACAGACATTCAGACAAAAGTAGGCCAAATCTGTACCGGTGATTCATTCATGTGTGATCCAGTCCGTATTGACAAGACGCGCCAGGACTTCCCACACATGCTGGCGGTTGAAATGGAAGGCGCCGCAATTGCTCAAGCCTGTCATGTGTTACACACCCCATTTGTCGTGATCCGCTCGCTGTCAGACATCGCCGGCAAAGAATCGCCGCAATCATTTGACGCCTACCTGGAAGTTGCCTCTGTAAACTCTTCGAAGCTGGTTACTGCCCTGTTGGCAAAGCTGGATCAGGTTTCGCTGTAAGGTGTTAACTGAACATTTGCAAGCCCACACGGGCTTGCTGATTTTCTTACTGGCAACACTCAGCGCGATAGGATTCAGAACCTCCAGCCTGTATCACCCCAATGTCGTCATGACGCTGTTGTTTACTAATCTGGCTCAAAAAGTTTACCGTCCTAAGGCACCAAATAGCTATCAACTGCTATCCGGCAGTATGGCATTTATCCTGCCAATGCTGATCATCTTGCTCATTTTGGCCGCTCTGGGCTATTTGTCATTCTATCCTCAATGGCTTGGTGGCCTGGTATTATTTTTCTGTCTGGATATTCAACACGAACGGCGTGCCAAGCGGATTGCGATTTTACTCAAACAACAACAAAAAGCGGCTGCACGCCAGTTACTTGGCGCTATGGTAAAGCGGGATGTGGAGAAACTGTCTTTGATGGGCATATGCAAAGCATGCCTGGACAGCCTGGCATTACGTGGCATGCGGCATTTCTATCTGGTCATGGTGTTTTATCTGATTGGTGGCCCTCTGCTGGCATTGAGCTATAAGTTGATGTTGCTCTGCGATCACGCCTGGCGCAGCAAGATGCGTCCAGACACAGCATTTATTAAACCGCTGCAACTGAGCCTGACGATTCTCGAGTGGTTGCCCGTCAGGCTGTTCGTTTTAATGATGGCGCTGACACAAAACCTGGGGAAAACACTGCACTACCTAAAACATTATGGTCAGTTCTACCGCCCAGCCAGTTCAGGTTGGATCCTGGCTTTGTTTGCAGCCAGCCTCAATACCCAGCTCGCCGGGCCACGCTTTTATCAGCAGCAGCGATTTGACAATATGCGCATTGGCAGCGACAGACCGCCAGAACCGGAGATCATAAGCCTGATGCTCAAGTTGTTGGCAACCATGCGCTGGTTTTTCCTTTGTGCCCTATGCCTGTGCTGGTTAACCATCAATATTCTCACCCATTAAAAAGGGCGAACCAAATGGCCGCCCTTACTTTGAGTTCACTTCGTTAACTCAGTCGATTATTCAACAGTGATTTTGGCGAACTTGCGTTTACCTACCTGGTATATCGCTGTCGAGCCTTTCTCAACGCTCAGCTTAGAATCGGTGACTTTCTCTTCACCATTGAGCTTAACCGCGCCTTGTTTAATCATACGCATCGCTTCTGAGGTGCTGGCAACCAAGCCAGCTTCTTTTAACACATTAGTAATGAAAGTCGCAGGCTCAGCAATGGTGATGGTTACCTCTGGAATATCATCAGGCAGGGCATTTTTCTGGAAACGCTTAATGAAATCCTGATGTGCAGCTTCAGCATCTGCTTCGCTGTGGAAACGTGCGATCATCTCTTTCGCAAAATCAATCTTAATGTCTCGTGGATTACGACCACCAGCCACTTCTTCTTTGAGGCCCGCAATCTCTTCCAGTGACTTAGCGCTTAGCAACTCGTAGTAGCGCCACATCAGTTCGTCAGAAATCGACATCACTTTACCAAACATATCGTTTGGCGCATCTGTGATACCAATATAGTTACCCAGTGACTTAGACATCTTCTGCACGCCATCGGTGCCTTCCAGCAATGGCATCATCAGCACGGTTTGTGGCTTCTGACCTTCTTCTTTTTGTAACTCCCTGCCCATTAACAGGTTAAAGCGCTGATCGGTACCACCGAGTTCAACATCCGCTTCCAGCGCCACTGAATCCCACCCCTGTACCAGCGGGTAAAGGAATTCATGAATAGCAATTGACTGGCCACCCGCATAACGCTTTTTGAAATCATCACGTTCAAGCATACGCGCAACCGTTTGACGCGCTGCAAGCTTAATCATGCCCGCACTGCCTAATTTTTCCATCCATTCAGAATTGAACGCTACAGTGGTTTTAGCCGGATCCAGGATCTTAAATACTTGCTCTTTATAGGTTTCAGCATTAGCCAGTACATCTTCACGAGTTAGCGGTTTACGAGTGACATTTTTACCCGTAGGGTCGCCAATCATGCCTGTGAAATCACCGATCAGGAAAATAACCTCATGCCCTAAGTCTTGGAAAGTTTTTAGCTTGTTGATAAGGACCGTATGGCCCAAGTGCAAATCCGGGGCTGTTGGATCGAAACCCGCTTTGATCCGCAACTTTTTACCTGACTTCAGCCTTTCTTTTAAATCTTCTTCAATCAGAATTTCTTCAGCACCGCGCTTTATCTCTGCCAATGCCGTATCTATGTCCACAGTTGTCACGCCAACCTCACTCCAACAATTTAATCAGTTAATCGCCCGATTTTAGCTTATATTTGGGGTAGTTTAAATGTATAAAAGACTGGTATTTGCGCATTATTACGTATATGCTGCACTATTATTTGCAATAATTCTTGACAGCGGAAAAGGCACGTTATGGTACATGCAGTGCACAAACTCCCAAAAAAACACAAGTTGCTGATCCTGGGCTTGCTGTCAGCAATGGTCGCTATTGCACTCATTCCGTCTGAGAAGGCAACAGCCTCCCGAGATCACGACAAAGACGCGCTCGAAGTCGGCAAGCGCTATGAGCTTCCTTTGAATGTCGAAGAGCCACAGCCTCAACTGACTGAGCTCAGTGAAGCGCCCGATATCATTGAACAGCCGCTTGCTCCCGAAGCCCCACAATACGATTTCGTTGACCACCAGGTCCGTAATGGCGACAGCCTGGCAGTGATTTTTAAACGCGCCGGCTTTTCAGCACAAACGCTGCATAAGCTCGTCAATACCAATGCCGAAACACGAAAACTTACCAAAATCCATCCAGGCGAAGTGCTGAGCTTTGCCAGTAATGAACAAGGTGAGTTGTTACAGCTGAAATATGTGCTATCAAAAACAGATACACTACTTGTCAGCCGTAATGAGGAAGGCAGTTATGCCACGCGGATCGAAAGCAAAGAAATAGAGACTGTCGAAAAGTCAGCCGGGGGCGAGATCAAGTCCAGCTTTTGGACGGCCGGTATCACCGCAGGCTTATCTGAACGTCAGATCATGAACTTTGCGCACATCTTTGGTTGGGATGTCGACTTTGCCAACGATATTCGCAAAGGTGATCAGTTTTCTCTTATCTACGAATCACATTTTGTGGATGGTGAGGAAATCGGCACTGGCAAAATCATCGCTGCTGAATTCATTAATCAGGGTGAGCGCTATACCGCAGTACGTCACTCCGACGGTGACTTCTACACCCCTGAAGGGCGCAGTATGAAAAAGGCCTTCCTGCGTGCACCGGTTGATTTCAAATATATTAGTTCCAACTTTAACCCGCGCCGTCTGCATCCTGTCACGGGCCGCGTGTCGGCGCACCGCGGCATAGATTACGCCGCCAGAGTCGGCACACCTGTGGTCTCTGCGGGTAATGGTAAAGTCATTAAATCGGGCTTTAACCGCCTGAATGGTAACTATGTATTTATACAGCACGGCAGTCAGTATGTGACTAAGTACCTGCATTTACATAAGCGCCATGTCAAAAAAGGCCAGAAGGTCAAGCAGGGCCAGAAAATTGGTACTGTTGGTGCAACGGGTCGCGTAACCGGTGCTCATCTGCATTATGAGTTTCTGGTAGATGGCGTGCACCGCAACCCACGTACAGTCAAGCTGCCCAAGTCACAGCCCTTACCTGCGGCGGAACTCGCCACCTTTAAGCCACTGGCACAGCAAATGCTCGCCAAGCTGGAACGTAATCGCGAGCTGATGCTGGCATTGAATAACTAACACATACACCTAATACGAAAAAAGCCACCGAGAGGTGGCTTTTTACTGTTTGACAACCTGGCTCAAGAGCCAGTTATTTTCAGATTTAAGAACTTTTCAAGTGCCTCCGGATCAGCGGACAGTGACTGGACTTGCTGAGAAAATGCATTGAAGTCCATCGCCTCATCTAATGACACACTAACCTCCAGAGCATTTAGGCCAGCCGCAAAACCACTGAGTCCCTGTTTGGCTTCTTCAGAAACCGGTACCTGTGCCAGTTGCATGGCCAGCATCTGCTCAAATTGCTCTTTGCTCAGTCCCTGGTTGGTCAATAACTCTGTCACCAGAGCGTCTAACTTCGGCTGTCCGGCAATAGCAAACGTCAGGGTTTGTGGTTGCAGCGACTGTATCGCAGAAATCAGCTTGCTTTGCATTTGCAATTCCTGCTCCAGCGTCATCTCAGAGTCCTGTTTCTGCATCTCTAAAGAGGTTGTCATCAACTCTGTACTGTTGCCCAGATCGAAGTTGAACTCAACACCCACTACCCCATCCGCGTCAACGGAAGATTTGAACTGACTGTTGCCGCTGTCCGGGTTATAACGTAAAGATGAGGTAAGCGCATAACTGGCACCAGCCAGCGTAGCAGCTTGCGGCGCCAGTTCCGCCGCCAATACAGGGCTAAGTGTCACATTCGCCAGCTTTACTTCAGTAAACTCACTGATTTTGTCTGCTTCGTAGCCCTGTAAGCTGAATTCACCAATGTTCAGCAACACCTGTTGCTCCGCTGCGTCTTTGATCTCCAAAGACTGAACTTTAATTGTGTTGGTAAACAAATTATAGGACGACCCCTGATGCTCAATGAGCAGCTCAGATTGTTCAGCAAATTGTGTGATCTGCTTCTGCACCACCAACTCAGCTTGTTGATTCGCATAAAAGTGTGCGCCAACAACAGCAGCTGACAACGCACCAGCCACCGCCAACATGATCGTAGATTTTTTCATTTTTGAGGATTCCCTAAAACAAGGCTTCGAGCGCATCACTGAGGCTGGCAACGGCAACCACCTCCATTCCCTCAATGACATCCTTTGGTTTATTCGCGATAGGTACAATAGCACGTTTGAAGCCATGTTTCGCGGCTTCGCGTAGTCTTTCCTGGCCACTGGGCACCGGACGGATCTCTCCCCCTAACCCAACTTCTCCGAACACCACCATCTGACGTTCCAACGCATGGTTTTTAAAACTCGAGACCAAAGCAGCAATTAATGCCAAATCGGCACTGGTTTCTGATACCTTAACGCCACCGACGACATTGACAAAGACATCTTGATCAGCCACCTGCAAACCACCATGACGGTGTAACACAGCAAGCAACATAGCCAGGCGATTTTGCTCCAGGCCAACAGTAACACGACGTGGGTTTGCCAGTTGAGAGTAGTCTACCAACGCCTGAACTTCGACCAACAGTGGCCGGGTACCTTCCCAGATGACCATTACCAGAGAGCCTGGCGTTTGCTCCTCGCCACGATTGAGGAAAATAGCTGACGGGTTACTGACCTCTTTCAGGCCCAGGCCAGTCATAGCAAATACCCCAAGCTCATTAACCGCCCCAAAACGGTTTTTATTACCACGCAGCGTTCTGAAACGGCTGTCACTGCTGCCTTCCAGTAAAATAGAGCAGTCAATACAGTGCTCCAGTACCTTAGGGCCCGCCAGGGAGCCGTCTTTGGTCACATGGCCTACCATAATGATAGCGACCTGATTTTGCTTCGCAAAACGGGTCAGGTACGCGGCACTCTCGCGCACCTGAGACACGCTCCCAGGTGCCGACTGCACATCACTCATGTGCATCACCTGTATCGAGTCAATGACCATAATCGCGGGCTTTTCACGCAAGGCCAGCTGGCAGATACTTTCCACGTTCGTTTCGGCCAGTGTGCGTAATTTGTTAGTCGGCAGACCCAGCCGCTTTGCACGCATCGCCACTTGCTGCAAAGATTCCTCACCCGTTACATATAGAGTCGGCATGGATTCGGCCAGCAAACACATAGTCTGCAACAGCAAAGTACTCTTACCAGCTCCCGGTTCACCACCAATCAGGATGGCGCTGCCCGGCACCACACCACCACCTAGAACACGGTCGAACTCTTTGAATCCAGTAGAAAATCTAGGTAACGACTCAAGGTTAACTTCATCCAGCGTCTGGACCTTGGCTTCGACGACACCAGCGTATCCGGCCATAGTTCCGCCACGCGGTGCTGCTTTCACTGATGGCACCCTGAACTCAGTAATTGTATTCCAGGCTTTACATTCAGAACATTGCCCTTGCCATCGAGCAAATTCCGCTCCACAATCACTACAGACAAATGCGGTTTTCTTTTTTCCCATAAAAATCAAGGCATAGTTATTGCTTAAATTAAAACTCAATTAAGCTTAGTTCAACAGTAAGCGTTAATACTGACATAAATTTGGCAAAGGCTGAAACAATAACCGGGTAAGATCTGCTGATTTAAAATGTGTACCTATGGCTGAAGATAAATTACAACAATACCAAGACTTAATAGATGAATTAAAGATTGATCTCGGCGATCCAAATTTTGACTTTATCTTCAAGCAAAAAACGGCGCAACTCAGTAAGCCTGACCAGTTCCTGCTGAAGATGGAAATGACCCGGCTATCTCAGCCCGTAGCACGCTTTATTGACCTGCGTGGCCAAGTGTCCGGGCAGGTAAAACCCTATGAGCATGACGGCAAGCAACATTTTATGGACGATGTTGCAATACGGGTATTTGAGCAAGAAGTCGCACGTTATGGCGGCTACACCTTAGCCGTTTACGAAGCGGTCATGAACACCGACAATAACTTTAAGGTCATGCAAAAGCAGGCGGCCCAACAACAAGAAGAAGATACGCCTGGGCTAGATCTGTCTCAGTCAACACAGTACATCCGCTTTGCTTCATACGAGAGTCGTATAGAAGAGCGGATGAATTATTCAATCAAGATCACGGTAGAGTTTGGCAATCAGCGGATCGCCAATGCCAGTACGTCAGACATATCCCTCAGTGGCGCGAAAATAAAGCTGGCCCCAAACTATCACTTACATAAAGGCAATTTAGTGTCGCTGAGGCTGGTCGGCCTTGAGCAGGATTTTGAACTGGGCCTGAAAAGTGGGATCCAGTACGAAGTGGTCGCCGTCGATCCGGTCTCCAGCGAGTATAACCACATTCGCCTCAAGCGTACTTTTGTAGAGAATAACAGTGGATTTGATGACTTTTTACAGAGTTTTATCCACGGCAATAAACGCCGCTACAAAATCAACCTGGATAACACCATGGATGCCGTTGTGTGTAAGGGATATGAGCAATATTACCTGCCCAGGGTCAATTCACTGTTCGTGTTTTTTAGCCAGGCTAAAACCATGCTCTACCCGAGCCTGGTGCTCACAAATGAAAACAACGCACACATCAACTATTACTTTGAAGATGAAAGAAAAACATCTTCACTATACAGTGTCTTTAATCAGCAGCGCCTTGATATGCTACTGCTTCGTCCTGAGCCGGTGAAAGAAGCGTACTGTTACACCTTCACCCATGGCAAAAATGGCAAAATCTATTTTTACTCAGCATTTGACTGGGAACTCAAAAAATCGGCCGAATTACGTGATTTATTTATGGGATTTGGCAGTCAGAAAGACAGCTGGCGGATCTTTAAAGTCCAGCTGATGCCCAGCCACCATGAAGATGCCTTCATTCCGCTCTCTTTACCCTCCAGCGCTGGCAAGAATTTGGAGAAGCTCAACAAACGTCCAACCCCACGTGTACAGGGGCTGATTGAAAACGTGAAATACCTGATGACCCTCAGCGATATTACCACCGAGCAACAAACGGCATATTATCAGGCACTGGATTATCCAAAAGAGCAAGTTAATCTCATTAAGCAGTTTGGCCATGGCAAAGCTAAAGTGCCTCCCCCACTGGAGGTCGTCGCACTAGAGTACGTCAACCTGCGCTCACACAAACGCTATCTGTATAAGACCTCAGCAACGGTGATACAAGAGGATGGTCAGGCGCTGCATGGCCATACCCGCGATTTCTCAGTCATGGGCCTGCAAGTCGCACTTGAAGAACCAGCGACACTGCAAAAAGGCGATATTGTGCACCTCGACCTGCCCGAGCTGCAAAAAATTACCAAGCAGCATAATCTGACCAAACTCAGATATGAAGTTATGGCCGTCAATAAAGCAAAGACCATCATCAATCTGAAGGTCAACATTCTCAGTAATGTGCAGCATACTGCGATCACTTTTTTTAAGGTCCTGATTGAGAGTAATAAGAACAAACTTCAGCCATGCGAAGAAGCCCCCAGAATCCCCGGGCTCTCTCATGCGCTGCGTAACATGGTCACTAAGAGCATTTGCCAGTTTCCTTTGTACCTGCACAAATCTGCGGCCCATTTTAGAATTGGCGCCGTTGCTCAGGGACTCTACCCGACAGCGCTACACAAAGTGTTACTCAGCCAGGTGTTTCACCATAATCATCAAGAGTATGTCCAGAGCGAAGGTTTACTACCGAATGAGTTTATTGGTGACTATCTGAGTGAGCGCTTGCGCAAGCAGTCGCGTCAGGATAAACCCCTGCAATATACGGTATTCCTGCGCTTTGACCCTCAGGCCACGGAACTGAAAGAAGCACTGAAAAGCCAATGTGTCGCAGCGGGGGAGTCTCTGGATCCACTGTTTTTATTTATCAAACGGGCGCTCAAAAAAGAGTTACTATTTATATTTCATCTGTATATCTCCAAAACAGGCCGGCCCGATATGGATTACCTGGCCAACGAGCTGAGATATGTCAGCCATTATGCAATACACAAAGCCAAAGGCCTGGAAGAAGCACTGTGGAATGTAGCTGGGGTATGTGATCTGATAGATGTGACAGATCAGCTACTGTCAACGCTGGATGTTCAGCCCAATCAGTTGGCAGCAATGACTGAACGCAAGCAAACCTGGTTAGCTGCTCAGCCAGGTTAAGCGTGTTCCCGACAGGGTCAACTGTCGGGACAATTCGCTGTTAACTCAGACCACCAAACAAAGTCAGTAGTGCTGTCAGGACCAAAAAGAACAGAATATTACGTTTAACCAGGCGCATCATACAGGTTGCTTCATAAGTACAACCAAAAAACTGCTGCTCTATTTGCTCAGCGGCCAGTGCAATATCACTCACCACACGCCTATTGGGGGTGTCAAAATCCAGTAAGTACTTGAGCCAACACCCTGTGCCTTTTGTAAAGTTACCAATGATCAAATAACCAAAGCTGGCAACCCGGGCTGGCAACCAATCAAGCCAGAAGAGTAACCTGGAAAACCGCTGTGTTTGTTCCCCCAACGTACTGCGCAGTAACGCAACCTGCTCAGGCAGGTCGTCTTCCTGACGTTCAGTGAGCGTTGTAACCAGGTATCGCACCGTTGCATATAACACCGCACCTGGTGCGCCTAATACGACAAACCAGAACATCACCGCGCAATAGTGCTGAAAATTAATCCATACCAGCGTTTGCCCGAAAGTTTCACCATTTCGCTCTGATTCAGTCCGTTCCTGTCCCATTTGCAGTGCATACAGTGTCACTGCTTCAGAATCCCCTCGCGTCAATGCATTGAGATAACCTTTGTACAAGCGACGGTAACGTCCACAGCCAAAGCATACCAGTAAGATCAGTACATTGAGTATCAGCTGAAATATAATGAAGTCAGAAAAATGGTACACCATGGCAATCAACGCTGTGGGTAGTACCAACCAGATCATCACGCCAGGATCAGAACTGAAAACCCCTTTTTCACGAAGCTGATGTTTGCTCCATGTCAGGTACTTACCCATATAGTAATCAATCTGCCAATGTTCTGAGCGGGCACCAAGGCGCTCAATAACCAAAGCAATTATGATAGAAATTAACATCATGTCCGTTACTCTTATCTTATCAATGCAAAATATTTGTCCCAGTCGAACGCTACGCCAGGATCGTGTTTACGACCAGGTGCAATATCACTGTGCCCGACAATGCGCTCTCTGGTCAGCCTAGGAAGCTGCTGCTGCAACCATATCGTGAGCTGAGCCAGGGCCTGGTATTGTGCTTCAGTGTACGACGTCGTATCAGTCCCTTCCAGCTCAACACCAATACTGAAATCATTGCAGTTGTCTTGTCCTGCGAATTCAGATACCCCAGCATGCCAGGCACGTTTATCAAACGGCACATACTGGATAACCGTCCCGTCTCGACGGATCAGGCAATGGGCGGATACCCTCACGCCTTGCAGAGAGTCAAAACTAGGATGCGCCTGACAGTCCAGAGTGCCCATAAATAGCTCATCTATGTAGGTGCCGCCGTACTGGCCCGCAGGCAAGGAAATACAATGTACCACCAGTAATGAAGGAGCACACTCAGCCGGGCGTTCATTATAATGGGGTGAGTGCCGCTGATGAGCACCAGGCAACCAATTTACCTTCATAAATAGAACCACTTAGCCTCTTTACTATGCTATTACCTTAGCAAGTTTGCCATACTTTCACTATGTTATTTTGACACTAGGGACAGACCATCGCAAAGTATCCCTGTGAGACCACCAATAAACGACATTGTCATTAACTGGCGTAACACAGTAGAATTAGGTTATTGAATAGCAAAGCCAAGATAACCCATGTTAAATGAACAGATCCCCCAGCTGGTTAAGCTGGCACTTGATGAAGACTTGAATAACCAAAGTGCTGCTGATGGTGATATTACCGCAGCCCTGATCCCCGTCTCCCAGCAAGCAAAAGCTTATGTCATTACACGCGAAGCGTGCGTATTTTGCGGTAAAGACCTGATCCTTGAGGTATTCAGGCAAGTGGACCCCAGTGTTGAGGTCAATGTGCTGGTCAATGATGGCGATGCCTTGCAGCCAAATCAGCGCATTTTTGAAGCAACAGGCAGTGCTCGTGCTATCCTCACAGCTGAGCGCACCGCACTCAACTTTGTACAAACCCTGTCGGGTACAGCCACATCAACAGCACTTTCTGTTGCCGCACTCGCAGATACCAATACACAATTGCTGGATACACGAAAAACCATCCCGGGCCTGCGCGCATTGCAAAAGTACGCAGTAACTTGTGGTGGGGGTAAAAACCACCGCATCGGATTGTTTGATGCATTCCTGATCAAAGAGAATCATATTGCAGCCTGTGGCGGGATTGCTAAAGCGGTTACACAAGCCAGACAAAACCACCCGGATAAGCCCGTTGAGGTTGAAGTAGAAAGCCTTGATGAGCTGCAACAAGCGCTCGATTCAGGCGCAGATATCATTATGCTCGACAACTTTACCGTTGAGGACATTCAAATTGCCGTTAAACAAACTGCCGGTAGAGCTAAGCTGGAGGTCTCGGGTAATATGACCTTAGATAAACTGGCGATGTATGCGCAGGCTGGCGTGGACTACATTTCAAGTGGTGCGTTGACGAAACACCTGCAGAGTATAGACTTATCTATGCGCTTCGAGTAACAGGTGTAACGGCTTTGTAAGGAAATACAAAGCCCGTTCGTTGACAAGAATGAGAAAACACTTTTTAATACGAACAAAGAATTAGCAGCTAAATAATTCTTGCGCTCGATCCCAGACCAGCTCTTTGTGTTAACAGAGCAAGTAAGACATACGACAGTAAAGCTCGATGGTTGCCAGACAGTTAAAAATCAAAACTGTCATAGTTATGTTGTAAACTGATGAGTGATTCTAGTCATGATGACTTAGGATAAAGTTATGATTATCAGTATTGATTTACAACAAACTTATTATAGGAATAAAGACCTATACTTGGTCCTATTCTGAGAGCACAAATTTAATAAACCCCTGGTGTGAGTAGTTGCTGGCATCGGGTCTAATATCCCTTAGGAGACACATCATGACGCAAAGACAACAGGGTGGTTTTACCCTTATTGAATTAATGATTGTAATCGCAATCATTGGTATTCTTGCTGCCGTTGCCCTGCCGGCTTACCAAGACTACATTAACCGTGCTAAAGCCTCTGAGCTGATGGCTGCTTCAACCATGCCTAAGGCCTGTGTGACAGAAATTTCACAGGTTGGTGGTGCACCAGCAAACTGTGCTTCTGCCACTACTGGTGAGCAAACCGAAATGGTTGATTCAGTTGTGGTTGGTGCAACAGGTGCTATCACCATCACAGGTAAATCAGACATGGCGGGCGTCTCCGTTGTTGTGACTCCGTTCAACGGCAACACTGCAGCGACTGCAGCAAACTTCACTGCAGGCTTCACTATCTCTGAGTGGAGATGTACAGCGACGGTAAATGATGCTTCTAAGACAGCATGGTTACCTGCCACTTGCACCGTATCTACAGCTAATCCTTAATAGCTGACTAAATGAGGGAGCTTGGCTCCCTCTATTTAAATCATACCTTATGAACCAACCCGACAAAAACTCTGCCAAAGTCGATACTTTTATCTGGGTCGGCGTTAGCGCCCGTGGTAAACGTTTACAAGGCGAACTAACTGGCACCAGTGTGGCCCTGGTCAAAGCGCAACTGCGCAAGCAAGGGATCACGCCATCTAAAGTAAAACGCAAGCCTAAACCCCTATTCGGGTTCAGTAGCACACAAAAAATTACCCCAAAAGACATCGCCGTTGTGACCCGGCAAATTGCCACTATGCTGACTGCCGGTGTGGCTCTGGTACAGGCGTTGGATATGATTGCCTCAGGTGCCAAAAATAAAAGCCTCAGTAAGCTTATCACGCACATTGCCGACGAAGTCAAAGCAGGCCAACCGCTGGCCAAGTCCCTGCGTAGTCACCCGAGATATTTTGACGAATTATATTGCGACCTGGTTGAATCTGGTGAGCAGTCGGGTGCGTTAGACCGCATCTTTGACAGAGTAGCGCTGTATAAAGAAAAAGCAGAAGCACTCAAGTCTAAGATCAAAAAAGCAATGTTTTACCCAATAGCTGTACTTTCTGTCGCCCTGATCGTGACCTCCATATTATTGATTTTTGTGGTCCCGCAATTTGAAGAGATTTTCACCGGATTTGGCGCTGAATTACCAGGCTTTACACTGATGGTACTGGGCATTTCTGAGTTTATGCAGGAATACTGGTGGCTGTTTCTTATTGGCCTGGGTGGCGCAGGCTATGCCTACAAAGAAGCACTGCAACGTAGTCCTGCCGTTCGTCACTTTAACGATCGAATGGTACTGCGGATCCCGGCGATTGGCGAAATCCTGAAAAAAGCCGCCGTTGCCCGCTATGCTAGAACGTTATCGACCACCTTTGCAGCGGGTGTTCCTTTGGTCAATGCGCTGGATTCAGCCGCTGGTGCTTCCGGCAATATCATCTATAAAAATGCGATTTTGGATATTAAGGGTGAAGTCAGCTCAGGTAACCAAATGAACTGGGCGATGCGCAACGCCAGAATTTTTCCCGATATGGTAGTGCAAATGGTCTCCATAGGGGAAGAATCAGGTGCACTGGACAGTATGCTGGCCAAAGTCGCCAGTATTTATGAGCAGGAAGTGGATGATGCAGTCGATGGACTATCTTCATTGCTTGAGCCTATGATCATGGTGATCCTGGGTGTGCTGGTTGGTGGCTTGATTATTGCCATGTATTTACCTATATTCCAGCTCGGCACCGTCATTTAACACAATAAAAAAGACCCTATTTATGCAAGAAGTTTGGCACCTTATGGAGCAGCAAACCTGGTTTTGGTTGCTAACTGTCGCACTGACCAGTGTGTGTATCGGCAGCTTTTTAAACGTTGTCATTTATCGCTTACCCATTATGATGCAACGCAACTGGCAGACCGAATGCCGAATAATTCTGGAGCAGGCGCCACAGCAAGCGGAACCTGCCACTTTTAATTTGATGGCACCCGGGTCTACCTGCCCTAAGTGCAATACTAAGATCAAACTACATCATAATATTCCCTTGCTCAGTTGGTTACTGCTCGGTGGCAAATGCGCATACTGTGATACGCCAATTCCCAAGCGCTATCCGTTGGTTGAGTTATTTACAGGCGTGGCTTCACTATGGTTGGCATGGCATTTCTCAGCCACGCCCCAAGCGCTGGTATACATACTGGTAACCTGGGTACTAATTGCACTGATCTTCATTGATATTGATCATATGCTGCTGCCCGACCAATTAACCCTCCCCTTACTTTGGTTTGCTCTGTTGGCGGCCGTGGCAGGCATCACCATTCCGCCATCTGAAGCCATTATTGGTGCGGCCGTTGGTTATCTGAGTTTATGGAGCATTTACTGGGGATTCAAGCTATTGACCGGCAAAGAAGGCATGGGGTTTGGTGATTTTAAACTCTTGGCCGTATTTGGTGCGCTGATGGGCTGGCAGTCACTGCTACTCATCGTGCTGCTCTCAAGTGTTGTTGGGGCAGTGATCGGCGCAACACAACTCGCTGTGCAAGGCAAAGATAAAGCCAGCCCTATCCCCTTTGGTCCTTACCTCGCGATTGCCGGCTGGCTAACGCTATTGTACGGTGAGCAACTCAGCCGCTGGTATCTGTCGTTATTAGGAGTATAGCGTTATGGCCAACTGGATCTTGGGCTTAACTGGCGGTATCGGTGCCGGAAAAACAACGGTGTCTGACTACCTGAACAAATTAGGGATTGATGTTGTGGATGCCGATGTTGTGTCCCGAGAAGTGGTGGAACCAGGCAGCGAGGGGTTAAATGCCATTGAGGCCCATTTTGGGGCGCAGATCCTGACGGCTCAAGGCACGTTAGATCGCTCAAAGCTGCGCAGCATCATCTTTGCGGATGAAAACGAAAAAAACTGGCTGAACGCCTTACTGCACCCGCTGATCCGCACGCAATTACTTACCCAGCTGGCCCATGCTGACAGCGACTATGTCATTCTATCTGCTCCTTTGCTGTTTGAAAACGGGCTAGAACAATACTGTGATAAAACCCTGCTTGTCGATGTACCTGTTGAAGTGCAACTCACACGGACTTGCACACGAGACAACGCCCACCAGCAGCAGGTTGAACGCATTATTGAAGCGCAAATGAGCAGAGCCGACAAACGTGCAAAAGCTGACTTTATTCTCGATAACAATCAGCCCCTAGAAGCGATGCAAACTGAACTTGTCGCCTTACACCAGGCGTTTTTGCTGCTGGCAGAAAAAAAACGTGCCTGATCTTTACGATACAGGCTCACACAAAGCAGGGTTTACGACCAAATCGCTACCCGTATCCAAGCATTTTTTGCTACATTTAGTGTAACTCGTTGAAGTCTTAAGAGCATTATGGAACATCACTCGCCGTTACTGAGAAAGTTTATTACCCTTGGCAAACTGACTGCCGAGCAGGTCAAAGCCAAACAAGCAGACGCCCATTCAACGGCTGAGCTCATCTGCCTGTGTAGTGGCATGAGCAGCCAGGAGATGGCCGAGCAATGTCTGGACTTATTCAGAGTACCTTATTTCGATCTGAACGGCTTTGACATTACCCAGGTTCCCAAGGAGCTGGTCAAAGAAAAGTTGATCCGTCAGCACCACTTGCTGCCTCTGGTCAAAAAAGATCGTAAGCTCTTTATTGCGACTTCAGATCCCACAGATTACGGCGCATTCGAGAACTTTGAGTTCAGCACCGGCCTGCAGTGTGAAGTGGTGGTTGTAGACTATAAGCTACTCGATCAGAAGATTGACCAACTTTTTGACGATAATAGCTCTCTCAGCCTCAGTGAAGACGAGTTTAAAGAATTTGCCAGCCTGGATGTCGAAGACGAGCCTAAACAACAGAACACCGACGAAGAAAAAGACGATGCGCCTATCATCGTGTATATCAACAAGATCCTCATGGATGCAATTAAAAAAGGCGCCTCGGATCTCCATTTCGAACCCTATGAAAAGAAATATCGGGTGCGCTTTCGGATCGACGGCTTATTACATGAAATGGCGAGCCCACCGCATGCACTTTCCAGCCGTTTGTCGGCACGCATCAAAGTCATGTCTCATCTGGATATCGCCGAAAAGCGAAAACCCCAAGATGGCCGTATCAAACTGAAAATATCAGAGCGCAAAAGCATCGATTTCCGTGTTAGTACTCTGCCCACCATGTGGGGCGAAAAAATCGTAATGCGGATCCTCGATTCCTCAGCCGCCAAACTGGGCATTGAAGCACTGGGTTATGAAGCAGATCAGAAGAGCATGTACCTAAATGCACTCGATCAGCCTCAGGGGATGATCCTGGTCACCGGACCGACTGGCTCAGGTAAAACAGTCTCGCTTTACACCGGCCTGAATATACTCAATAAACCAGAGCGCAACATCAGCACTGCGGAAGATCCAGTCGAAATTAACCTGGAAGGTATCAACCAGGTTCAAATCAATACCAAAGCAGACATGACCTTTGCCAATGCACTGCGGGCATTCCTGCGCCAGGATCCCGATGTGGTCATGGTTGGTGAGATCCGGGATCTGGAAACCGCAGAGATTGCCATCAAGGCAGCACAAACCGGTCACCTGGTTATGAGTACCCTGCACACCAATTCAGCCGCAGAAACCCTGACCCGCTTACTCAACATGGGCGTACCGGCCTATAATGTGGCCAGCTCTGTCAGCCTGATCATTGCCCAGCGCCTTGCCCGTCGATTGTGCCCCAAGTGCAAAGAGCCAGAACAATTGCCCACAGAGGAATTACAACGTCAGGGCTTTAGCGCAGATCAAATTGAGAATATGACCCTCTATGCGCCCAAAGGATGTGATCACTGTACCGATGGCTATAAAGGCCGGGTAGGTATTTACGAGGTAATGAAGATCACTCCGGAAATCTCGCATGCCATCATGGAAGGCGGTAATTCCCTGGAGATTGCTGAACTTGCTACAAGTAAAGGCTTTGCAAATCTGCGTCAATCCGGATTGAAAAAAGCCGCGGACGGGATCACCTCACTGGCAGAGGTCAACCGGGTAACGAACTACTAATTCCCCCGGTGTCAGTGACTGCCAGCACATAGCACAGTACAATAGAGAAAATTAGTAATGCAGAGGTGTGTATGCCTGTATCTGTAAAGTGCCCTACCTGCCAGGCTGCTGTGGTCTGGTCGGCGCAAAGCCCGCATCGTCCATTTTGTTCAAAACGCTGTCAGCTGATTGATTTAGGTGAGTGGTCTGAAGAAAATAATAAAATTTCAACCCCGCTCAACAGTGCGGATCTGTCGCCTGAAGCGGCCCGGGATATGGTGGAAGATTTAGAGGCCATGCTGGCCAAAAACGACGACAGTTTCTTTAAAGAGTAGATATTAGCCCGGTAGTCATCCGGGCTATACCCCACAGCCATACTCGTTACGAAGACTGATGTTGATGATGCTTTTTAGCCATTCGCTTATGACGCAGCTGCTTAAGTTTGGCGCGCTGCTCTTCAGTCAGAATATGATACACCTTGTGTTGTGTTTCTAACCTTATCAGCATCATTTCACGCTTTTGAGGCTGAAATTGCTCCAGTAACACTTCCGCCTGGGCTTTATCAAACTGCTCCGCCTCAATCAGTGATTTAAATGCGTCACGATGTTCACCTTTGACTTTATCACCGCGAAGGCTCTTAACCTGCTCTCGCTGTGCGTCAAAAAGGCTTTTCAATTCATCTTGCTGACTTTGAGTCAGCGCCAGGTGCTTCACGGCACGCTTAGATAGCAACATATGTCCCATGCTTTTCATCGGTTTCATACTCGTTGCCCGAGACTGTGTCTCGTTCTCGCCCGTATCTGCCAGTGCTGCATTGCTACCCGCCATCACTGAGGCGAGTACCAAGGCTTTCAATGTACTGCGAACTTTGCTCATAGTGTGTGTATTCATAATTGCATCTCCTGTTAAGCTGAGTTCAACTTTAGCAACGCCAGAGCAAAGCAACGTCAAGGCTGTGTAAAGTTTTGTCAAGAGCTGTTTCAGTGCTACACACTCACTGTTTTTTGCTTAACTTCCTGAGCGTAAAGAAGTGTAAAGTCAGCCGCCTTACTTCTATAGTAGGGTAAAATAAACACAGGAACAGTGAATGAGTAACCATATGAGTGCCAATGTACTGATAATCGACGACGATCGAGGTCTGTGTGAGCTGCTGGAAGACTATCTGCACAGTGAAGGGTGTGATGTTATTACCGCACATACAGGGCCTGGCGGGCTGGACATGGCCTTAACCAGAGAGTTTGATGTCATCCTGCTGGATGTGATGTTGCCAGACCTGGATGGCTTTGAAGTGCTCAAAGCACTCCGTGCCAAGAAAATGACCCCGGTGATAATGCTAACGGCCAAAGGCGATGATTTTGACCGTATTTTTGGGCTTGAACTCGGTGCCGACGATTACATCCCTAAGCCCTTTAATCACAGGGAGTTACTGGCACGGATCAAAGCCATTACCCGTCGTGTCGCTCACCTGCTTCACAATGCAACTGAACCCTGTTTCGAATACCATGACCTGACGCTGGATCTGTCGTCGCGTACCGCCAGCATCAAAGGCACGCAATTGCCTCTAACAGGCACGGAATACGAAATGTTGCACCAGCTGGTCAAATCGGCAGGCCAGACTGTCACCAAGCAAACACTGTCACAAACGGTGCTTGGCCGTCCTTTGGCCCCCTATGACAGATCAGTGGATATGCATGTCAGCAATGTCCGAAAAAAAATCGCTTTATACAGCTCACATACTTATATCAAGACATTACGTGGCTCTGGCTATATATTTCTGAAGGCATGAGATGAGGAAGTACTTACTAATACAAGTTTTCTTATGGTTTTGGGGCACAATCGCCGCCACTTTGTTGCTACTGATGAGTGTCAGCCTGTTACAACCTGACATACTGGAAACACGCCAGATCAGCCCCGCAATGTTGAAAAATCTGCAGCACCTGCAACGTAATATTGAGCGCCGTGCTGAAAGCCGCCCTGGCCAACCCCTGTACACCTTATTACCCGCTCGACACCGCAGCCACCGACCAAAAGTCTACCTACGGCACAGCGACGACCAACGCAGTGTTATGAGCCACTCAGAGCTCAAGGAGTGGGATCTGGCGCTACTGAATTTTACAGCCAACGCTCCACCACAAATTATCGACACTGAGCAGTACCGAGCTTTTGGTCCCGTAGATATTCAACTACACGGTGAAAAGTATCAGCTTTTTCAACTAATGGACCATCGCGACCCACGCATTTTGACAAAGATCCGCTTAATGCCAACCTGGGCAAAGCTGCTGACTCTGATCCTGGCCAGCTTTGGCTTTAGCCTGTGGTTTACACGTGGCCTGTTAAAGCCGGTACGACAGCTGCAGCAGGCTGCAGCAGCACTCGCACAAGGCAAACTGGATACACGAGCCAACATCAGTGCATCACGCCAGGACGAACTGGGGCAGCTGGGTAAAGATTTTGACCTGATGGCCAGTCGCCTGCAAGCGCATGTCACACAACAAAAGCGTCTGCTGGCCGATATCTCACATGAATTGAGATCGCCCTTAACCCGTCTGCAAATGGCAAACGGCATTGCCAGCGATAAAGCGCCAGAGACGCTGTCGCCCTATCTGCAAAGAGTCGAGAAAGAAGCCCATCTGCTTGAGCAAATGCTGAGTGATATACTTCAATTGTCCCGCTTGGAATCTCAGCAGCTAACACTAAACCCATACCCCACTTCACTTATAGAATTACTTGACCCAATCCTTGACGATGGCAAATTTGAAAGTCAGCAACTCGGCAAACAGCTTGACTGGACCCCCCTGCCTGAGCTGACCTTAACAGTTGATGCCATGCTACTTGGCCGCGCGTTTGAAAATATACTACGAAATGCCATCAAATACGCAGACAAACAAGTTAGCCTGACAGCACAACGACAGGACGACACATTAACCGTCACCATCTGTGATGATGGTCCCGGCGTAAGTGAGGCGATGCTAGAGAAGCTCTGCATCCCCTTTTTCAGGGCGTCACAGGCCAGGACACCAGAAGGCACAGCAGAGCCAGGCGGATTTGGGCTAGGGCTGGCAATTGCGCAACATGCCATAAAAGTGCATCATGGCCGTATTCAGTTTAGCAATCACAATGGCCTGCGGGTCACCGTAGAGTTGCCAATAGACCAGCATGTTTTATAGCGAAAGTAAGCACTTAATTAATAATCTACCTCATATAGAGGCACACTGGAAACGCTGCGACCAGGGCACTTTTGAGAGCCCACTCGGGCCACTCTTTTATGCCTGTCATATACCCGTTCAAGCACAGTTTGCGGTCATCCTGGTTAACGGCCGGATTGAATCAGCGCACAAATATCAGGAGTTGTTGTGGGAGCTTGCCAATAACCAGATTGCCGTGTTTACCTTTGACCACCCGGGACAGGGTCTGTCGGGGCGGTTTCTGGACAATGAACACATTGGTTATATACCGCGGTTTACGCAGTATGGCGATTGTCTGGATGCGTTTTTCACCGAGGTAGTCTTGCCTAAGTGGCAGGGCAAGAGCGTCATCCTGGCCCATTCTATGGGTGGGGCCATTGCATGCGATTACTTATCCCGGTTTAGCAGCCCGGTTGCGGGCGCATTTCTCAGTGCCCCCATGTTTGCAATCAATACTGCGCCTTATCCTGCCTGGTTTGCCCGTGGAATTGCCTCACTGGCCTGCAACCTCGGGCTGGGTAAACGCTATGCCATTGGCCAGACAAATTACCAGCCAAAAGCCTTTGCTGACAACGCGCTCACACAATGCGAACAACGCTATACTGTGTTCAGGCAGCTATATCAACAACACTCTGCATTACAGTTGGGAGGGGTCAGCTTTCGCTGGTTGCAACAGGCACTAACATTTACCACAAACCTGGCACAGCTGCGCATTGATCTGCCACTGAGTATTGCCAGTGCACAACAGGACAGCATTGTCTGCCCTGCTGCACATTCCATGTTTGCCGCCAATAATGATGCCTGCCAGTTATCTCATTACCCCGGCAAGCACGAGCTACTATGCGAAGTCGACACCATAAGACGGGCTGTACTAGAGCAATTTTATACCTTTGCCGTTCAGCTCATTGCGTATGATAAGCCAAAAAACGCCGTCACTCAGTGCAACTAATTAGTTGGTGATACCGCTAACGACACAGGATCCTGATGGATCAGTATATCCATTTCGGCCTCAAAAGCCGCTTTAATATGTGCCACCACTTCATCACTGATCTGGTGCGCCCGCGCCAATGGAATATGATCGTCCAGCTCCAGGTGCAACTGTACAAATTTCACTTTACCACTTTGGCGGGTCCTGAGATCATGCACGCCATAAACGTCTTCATGGCTGGAAGCCAACAAAATAATCTCGGTTTTTTCTTCATCAGGGAGTTCTTTGTCCATCAGGTGGTCCGCGCTCTCCCGGGCAATTTCCCAGCAGTTATAAAGCAGATAAGCCGCCACCCCTATCGCAAATAATGCATCGGCATGCTGGACCTGCCAATGGCTCAGTAACAATGCAGTCAGCACGGCGAGATTGAGTAAAATATCTCCTTTATAGTGCAACGAATCAGCTTTGATAGCGATCGACTGAGTGCGCTTAACCACCTGATGCTGCACGACAACCACGGCGAATGTACAGGCGACAGCAAACAGACTTACCCAGACGCCAAGCAAGCTATGCTGAATGGTTACCGGGTTAAACAAGCGCTCAATACCATGAAAGGTCAATAAGCAGGCAGACCCCGCAATAAATGCAGATTGCCCGAGACCCGCCAGAGCTTCCGCTTTACCATGACCAAAGCGATGGTCATCATCAGCAGGGCGCAGCGCATAGCTCAACACCAAAAAGCTCATCATAGATGCACTGACATCAAGTAATGAGTCCGTCAGCGACCCCAGCATGGCCGCACTGCCTGATGCCAGCCAGGCCCAGGTCTTGGCCGCTATCATCAGCGCAGCCATCACCAGCGTAAAAATACTGGAAAATCGGACTAAAAAGTTATAATTATGGGCCACCTATTACCTCTACAACCTGATTAAACTTCCGAGTTAGGCTTATCTTATAGTGTAAGTCATGAAAATGAAAAATTAGTGACGCTGGTATAATAATATGGACACACTGCCCACCTCTCTACTACTCACAAGAGTTCAGCACCACTTTTAGCCTTGATGCTGGATGCGCTATACTGCAAGCAATATTATTTTGAGGTTATCCATGTTAGACATCGTACTGTATCAGCCTGAAATCCCCCCCAATACAGGTAACATCATTCGCCTGTGTGCAAACACCGGATTTTCTTTGCATTTAATTGAGCCTTTGGGCTTCGACTGGGACGACAAACGCGTCAGACGCGCCGGCCTGGATTATCACGAATTCAGTGAAGTGAAGCGCTACCCATCACTGGAAGCCTATCTGGAAGCCCGTAAACCAAATCGCGTGTTTGCCTGCACAACTAAGGGGACACGTTATCACCATGAGCCAGACTACCAGAGCGGTGATTGTCTGCTGTTTGGTCCGGAAACAAGAGGCCTACCAGAAGACCTTATTTTCTCTTTACCACCAGAGCAACGCCTGCGCATCCCGATGCGGCCCGACAGCAGGAGCATGAATTTATCCAATGCGGTTTCTGTGTTTGTGTATGAATCGTGGCGTCAGATGGGCTTTGACGGGGCTGTTTGAGCACCATTACGAATGAAGCCACTCGTGAGTGGCTTCTTTTTTATCTCTAATTCAGGTTCATTTCCTGAATAATTTCATGTGCGATTGGCGGGGTCGTACTCACAGGTTTTTCATGTTTGTTGGCCTTGAGCTGCCCTTTTCTGTGTTTTAACGCAGCATCCAACTTTTTAGCTGCCTGTGCGATAGCCGGATACATGACGTCATCCTCTCCTTTTACAGATATCCTGGCTCCTGAATAATTGGTGTTGATCTCAGTGTAAAATTTCTTGTGTTCCTTACTGACTATGACGTCTATCGACAACAGCGACGGGAAGTGATTAGCTACTTTGGCAAACTTTTCATCAACGTGTTGCTTAACGGCTTCTGTCATATCTACATGGTGGCCTGAAAGATTAATTTTCATAAGCGCTCCCTTTTGTTGTTTACCTATATCTAAGTATTGGAGCGAAAGACACAATTCTCAAGCAGAAATTTAAGATTTTTGTCATCAAACTGAATTTATTTGTGATAGATCACGGTTAGTGGTGTGGTGACGGAAAAGTACGCAAAGAGGCTCGCTTGCTTGATACTCGATCAGGCTGTCATTAGACAGCCTGACTTCATTTGGGCTGGTTTATTTATAAGTAAGGTATGCCTCACGCAATCTGCCAAGATTTGCGTACACATAACTACCAGACAAGCGCCCCTGGTTAAAGTAGGTACGGTCCAGCGTGATAGACGTTTCTGGGACATATCCCTTTTTGTACACCAGCGCATTGGTATCCTCACCAATACGTGTACCGACACTATGACGCCATGCCTGATTACCTTTGATCTGACCGTATTCCGACACTGCCATGTCTTTTCTCGGTGTCAGTGGAATACTGAAAGAGATACCCGCTACTTGAACATCTGTATCATAGGCAAAAATTGACACATAGCTGTCACCAAACCAGAACTTAGTCTCTGCCTTGAACCCTTTATCCTCTTGCCAGAACTCTCCCCCAGACAAGTGGAAGGTCATATCCTGCTCTACCCAGTGATATTGATAGCCCATAACATGATAATCACGATCGCCATCAAAATCCTCATAGTCAAAGAAGCCGTAATTATTGTAAAGCTTATGGCGTCCAGACGGGCTTACCCAAGCTGTTTCGTTAATAATCCCCGTGTAATCATAGTATTCACGGAAAAAGCCAACCTGGGTTTGATTGTAAAAACCGAAGGGTAAGTCAAATGTTTGATAGAAAACAGCACGCTCTAAACCGTTTTGCTCACGACGAGATTCAAACGTATCGCCTGGTTCAAAGTCTTCAGTATCGGCAACCACCGTTTGTGCTGTTATATTGATGCCTGCACCACGCCACACAGGTATCTCAAGATCTCCTCGTAATGCCAGAGAAAAGTCGTACACCCCCAAATCTGTGGCATAAGTTGAACTGAGCGCAGGGCTCAGAGTTAAGCGAGGCTTAAAGTATGGGCTATTGGCTTTTCCATCTCCAATCCAGGCAACCCCTTTTTGCGCTTCCATTGCTCCTTGACGAATAGTCAATGCAGGCGAAACACCATCGGTAATAAAACGCTTATAGTCCTGTACTTTGCCTGACAGTGCCAGTAATGGAATATCATGCTTGCTTAACTGCACAACAAAACGCGCATTATCCTGATCGATATACTGGGCTATTCTGCCAAGTACCAGACCTAATGCATCAATATCATTGCGATTGAAAACGGCATTTTCGAACCCAACAATCACACTTGGCTCACGATTCATACCGACCTGAACATTCTCAAAGCCATCTTGCACCAAGGACTTTTTCAAAGCACGAATAGCAGAATTCAGGTCAGTGGTGTTCAAGCTCGCCACATCTTGTTGAGCAGCTGTTCGCGGGCTGTCTTCCCGCGCCGACACCGGTGCTGTCAGCTTTTCATTGGTACCTTTCAGTTTTTCCAATGTGCCAGCATTGTCGGGCGCGGCTTTAATCTCTGGATAATTACTCTGCTGCTGATCCGATAATGGCATAGAGAAATTGACACCAAAATATGTGTCTTTATCACTGTGGTCTGTATTGCTGTAAAAACGACTGGTCAGAGTCACAGTCCCTAAGTCATATAACCATGCTTTGGGGATGGTCACCCGTGCTGCGGCATTCACGGCGTCAGCATCATGTTCAAGTTGCAAAGCAAACCAGCTTAATGGCTGCCACTCAACCCCCGCAAACACACCGTCCATCATGCCAAAATCGTTTTTACTTTTAGCAATACCGCCTGAAAAGCGAAAGCTGTACCAATCTTTTGAAGCGACAGCAAAATAAGATTCATATTTATTGGCTGCCCCACCGATATCTCTGCCACCAATAGCCACAGAGAACCACTCTTGTGGGATCAATGGGAGCTGATATTTGGCGTTAAAAGATAAATCGCGTATCTGATTGTCGCCTAATACCTTCGCCCTAAACAAATTGTCATGCATTGTGCTGGTGGCAATTTGTCCACTGATTTCCAATCCAGACCACAATCCAGCAGAAAAAATATAATTGTAGCCATCTGTGTATTTTGATCCGGCAAAATCAAGTTGGGTGTTGTAACCAATATCAACCACACCAGGATCTTTCACTTCCGCCGTCGGGATATTAACTATGCCTGTAAAACCAGCAAAATTTTGGTATTTTTCTGGTGCCTCATCAGCGACACCTGGTAATGAGAGAGTCAGCAAGCTGCTTGCCAAAATAGGAGATAATTTAGACATAGTCCTCTGTCCGATTAACAATTATAATTTTGTTTTGGAGTGCTTTAGAACACTATAACATCAAGGCAATGACTGTAGCGAGAGAAATGGAGTCATAACATCATGTTCTCACGATAACTTCACGACCTGAATTGAAGCTGTGGGGTGCTTTCATACAATCAAAAGCCCCGCTAAATACGCAGGAAAGGTATGGCAACTACAAGTTCGCTCTCATTTTAACAACCTCCATCTCCATTGATAACCTGGCATTCCATACCAAATCACAAATTCCATCTGTTGGGTTGAATCCCGTAGGTGCATCCAGCAGTAACTGACGAATTTGCTCATGCTCAAAGTTGTGAC
>NZ_JAKRFU010000015.1:0-121997 GCF_022347845.1 Pseudoalteromonas sp. McH1-42
TTGTGACTCGGTGAACTTGCTTTTTCTCATCGTAAAACTTCCTTCTTTTGTTAATGGAAATTCTACTCAAGAACTGTTGCAGTTTATGGGGGAGTTACAATGGTATTGGCAGTAAAGTAAAGAAAGTATTTTGCACACCAGCGTCTTTGCCTACAACCCAGAACGACTGTAAAAAAAGATACAGAATAATACTTATAAACAGCATCATCCTAGCAAGATAAAAGTGTCGTAAATACTGAAGGAAGACTGAAGAAATACAGATCACAATCAAAAACAAGCTCATTAAAACTATAACATTTTGATTACAAAAAAACCTTAGAATAAAAAGTTCTACAACTACTATTAACGCCGACAACAGTGCTAAAGTATTCGTAACTTTTACTTTGTGTACATCGTGGACATCTTCATAACAGCCGACATTGATTATGTAGTCAAAGGCGTGCTTAATAATATTAATCATCAAACCATCCAGTAGTTATTCTCTTACAACATTATAGGAGGTCTTTGAAAAGTCAGCAGCCTTAACAACACGAACTTTTTTGGCGTGAAAACGGACGCCTGGTTACTACGGATTCCATGCACGGTTTTCATAATGCCTAGATTTGAACACAATCATGCTCTTAATTCATTTAGAGAAAGAGCCCAACTCTTCTAAAAGATAGAGCTAAATTCTCTTAAAGTAGTAACAAGGCGCTCTTTGACAATTTGAATCTTTTTTGAATTACTAACATCAACATGATAGAGAATCCACAATTCCCAACTGGGAACACTCAAATCATAGTCTTTGATTTTTACAATGTTCGATTGAGGAATAAGTTTTGATAAGTAGCAAGGCATAAGTGCAACGCCAGCTCCGGATTCGACGGCTGCCAACATCCCTTCAAGATCATCGACACGTAAAGCAATGTGACAAAATTCAAAATTCGACGTAGCCCACTTGGGAACATTAACCTCATGGGCCCAGACCACTAGTCCGACCGAGTTTTCCCGAACAATCGGTCTACTTTTGTGCCCATATATTGCATGGCTCAGGGAGGCAATTTTGACACCTACCGCGTCTTTCGGAGGGGACATCGTAAACCTCATCGCTAAATCAGATTCTCGTGCAGATAGGTCATGAAGCGCATCCGTTAAGCTCATATTCAATACGATTTGCGGGTAATCGTTGAGCAATTTGGCAATTGAGTCTGACAGAAGATATTTGTAGAGATCGTTTGGCATCGTGATCTTTATGCTGCCCGACAGAGTTTGATCATTCCCCTGCAACTTCCGCGATATACAATTCGTAGTGTCTTGCAGTGTTTCTATATCATTAATAATAGACAGCCCCTCTTCAGTCAGTACTAATCCCCCAGAGGTCTGTGTAAATAGCCGTAGGTCTATTTGTTGTTCTAAAGCTGACACTCTTCTTGCTACCGTAGTGTGATTAACTTTAAGTATTTTAGCAGCCGCAGAATAGCTACCTGTATTCGCTACTTGTAAAACGTAGCGCATATCATCCCAATTAAACATACGATCTCGAGCTGTGTATTTTTGCAGAATCATAGTGCAAGATTGTGCATTTTTAAAGATACGAATTACATCTATCATTGGACATGGCAGAAGCTAGTCTGAGGTTTGAAAGCCCTTAACTAGATTGGCTGAAGCACTAAAAATAACTAAACGAAATTATATAGGTAGGCTAAGCAATATGATTGGATATGTCACGGTAGGTACCAACAATTTGGAGACAAGTAGTCGTTTTTATGATGCAGTTTTTGCTGAGATAGGTGCTACTAGGTTTTGGGTGGAAGAACGTTTTATAGTTTGGGCAACGGAACCTGAGAAAAGTAAATTTTGTTTAATCAAGCCATATGACGGTGAACCTGCAACCGTCGGCAATGGCGTCATGGTTGCATTTGAAGTATCAGACCCATCGTTGGTTGACGCATTGTATAATAAGTCCATTGACCTTGGCGGCAAGGATGAAGGTTTCCCTGGAAACAGAGGTGAGCATTTTTACGGTGCGTACGTTCGAGATTTGGATGGCAACAAACTTTATTTTTTCACCTCGATATAGGTGCTCAGCTTTCAGAGTACTTGAGTGCATCTCAGCGATACGAAGTACCCGTAAAAGGTGCTTCTTACAACTCGTGTTTACCGCCTATCTACAGTGGGGCCCCTGTGTTTTATTGTCACTTGCCCCCTAAATAAAAACGACCAGAGCTTTATTTACTGTGTGGTTCCTCTGGATTCATCTAAACTCTTTTATAGGTGATAGAACATCTGTATATCGAGTTTACATGTCAGAATTCAATACACATGGTCAGTGGCGCTGCGAGACTATTTACAACAATATTATACGTGTGGAGAGTAAAGGGAGCTTCAATAAAGAAGGATATCAAAAGATAGTTGGTGATATTAAGGAGCAAATCAACTTATCTCATTTAACTAGGTATGCAATTCTTTTCTATAACTATGAATACGAAGGTGCCACTGCTGATGCCTATGAGCTTGGGGCGCAAGCTATGGCGCACTTTTTTGATTCAGGGTGTGTCGCTTTTGCAAATGTTGACAATTGCAGATGGAGTATAGAGGTTGAAGTCAGGTTCGCGCATTACAGAAAAGATGTGGAGCAGATGTTTAGAGCTTTCACAGACGAAAGAGATGCTATTAATTGGCTTAAATCTGTTCTTGATACCTGACGAAGTGACGCCGGCACTCCCAGTGATGAACGAGTTTTCAAAACAAGGGCACATTGTTAACGCTCATATGCCCTCATTAGGGTAGCAGCTAAACCGCTACACTTACCGATTAATACCACTGACAAGTTTTTAGCTGATTGACCTAGTTAACATCATAATGCCCCATCAGCGTAGCTCCGCTAAACATGGGGTCGGCGCTCAGCAAGATATAATAAACGCCGCCACTCGTTGTACTAAAATGACAGGTTTCACGGTTACCGACTTTCCAGGGGCGACAGTCATAGTCTGTTTTGCTTGCCTCGCTACCAAACTTCACATGCAAGTCCAGCTCCCCTGTTCCGCCCGTGGTGCTGAAGGTAATATTAGTCGCGCCAGCAGGCACCGCCATGGTATACATCAGTTGACCACTGTCAGACACATTGACGGGGACAGCGACCCCATTTTGCAGTTCGTTTTCACCCGCAATGGGCTGCTGAATATATCGAGCTAACAAAGTGGTATTTTGATAGCCCGTTTCGGTGCCAACCGCAATATAGTGCCAACCTTTTTCAATGTTATCTAACACCAGAGTTTCATCGTTATCGGGCCCTCTTGATTCATGGGTATAACGCCAGCCGTTATCCGGGCGGCCATACTCATAATAAAGATCCGCATTGCCCGTGCCATGGCGTAGCGTGATCTCCAGAGAAACGTTTTGTAGCCCTTCGGGCACGTAAATGGGGTACTCTTTAAGCTGTCGGGTATCTGTACCTGACAAACACCTGGCCTGACCTGCCTGTGTTCTGTCAGACACTGACTGCATCCCACAGGCATTGATGCCAACCTGATCACTCCCCTGAATGTCATCAACATTCACAGGCTCCACTGGTGAGGGAGGACGCGTGGTATCAATAACACACCCTGTCGACTCTACTTGTGTCAGCCAGTTTGAAAACTGGTCGTCATACAACTTCTGAGCGACCCATTTGTCTACCAGTTCAGAACGGTACCCCGCAAAATCACCGTCCTTAAACAACGCCAGCATATCGAAGAACGCGGCGTTTTGTCGCTCGTACATAAAGCGTGTTGCCAGGTAGCCCCAGTCGTAGATCCGTGTTTGCCCCACTCCATACTCGTTGCTGAATATAGTGGAAAGTGAATAAGTCCCCTTTCTGGCCTCCTCAACAGCATAAGGGTTACAGTTCTTCAGCGAGCTATATTCCGCAATCCCTTCACCGAACCAGACTGTACGGCCTGCACTATTGCTGTCATTGAAGTCGCCTTGTGAGATATAACGCCCTTCCAGATAATGAACATATTCATGGCGCAGGTTCCAGATATCAAAAATCGGGCGCTCAGATACGTGTTCATAAGCATAAAAGGTGGCCTGATCGCCCGGCTTGGACGGATCCCCCTCTCGATAGGTCCCTCCATTGCTGGTACTGACATTGAACAGCACGCCACCGTATGTAACCCATTCTTTTTTATCATTGAATATCACCATTCTGAGCGAGTCATTATCATCCGGTGTAACCGGGACCCGATCAGTGCGCAATAGTTGATGAAAGTGCTCTTCATGGACCTTGAGCGAGTTACAGGTCCATGCCAGCTGCTCCTCAGTCATATCCTGTGCCCAGATAAACAGATTACCTGACGGGCACGTTAGGCGATTACCAAGTACCTGGGTAATGATTTCCTGTGGCTTGTCACACACTGAGTAAGTATCACACTGACGGTTATAATTTATCGATTCGAGTACAGCCAGATAAAGAGTCCGTTCACGGTCGGTTTTGAGCGGTCCGTAATTGTTCAGTATACGCGTGATCTCAGTACGTAACTTGGATTCTAACTGGGCAAAGTGAGCGTCTTGTTCTCCACGATAAAAATTAACCAGTTGATACCCCAGATTGAACAAATGGTAATCATTGGCTGACTTGCTCAGCCAAATCAAGTTGTCGTTGATGAAATTCGTAATTGCGTCTATCAAAGCATGTGTGTGCTGTTGCGAACGACAGCTTGTATCACGGGCACAGTCATTCAGAACCTGCCAGAACAAAGGGGTTGCTGAGCGGCCCCAGTCATTAATTTGCTCATAGGATTCATCATACCTGGCCAACAGACCAAGCGTCAGTCGCACCAGAAACTGACCTATTTGTGCATTTTTAATGATGCCCGTCGCACTGCGGATCAGCTGAGCATTGGTTTCAGTTTTATCAAAGAAGTGCTCATTGGCGTAGAGAGTATTGATAGCACTAACCATAGCTTGCTGTGTCGTCGGGTTCACAAAACGTCTGAAATCGTAATACGAATAAGCTTTTAGCCAGTAAAACAGAGCGCTAAGGTAGGTAACATCAGACTGACCATCGTAGCTAACCAAGCGGGTATTTAGCTCATTGATAACGGTTGCAAAATTAGCATCTGTGTAGGCCCCCAGAGTCAGGGTTTCAGGCCTGTCGTTAAATAAGGTATCGATACAGACTTTACCATGACGTCTTATCGCCTCCAGAAAAACTGAACCACTGAGATGACTGAATACCTCATCGGGGCAGCTGGATGAAGTCGAAAGCACATTACTGAAAGACATAAAGGCACGGCTTGCAAAGGGCAGTTCTGATTTTGGTGTGATTTGCCTGTTACTGTGCATTGCGTCCGCTTTATACTCAGTCTCGGCATGGATATGCGCAACGTCGTCATCGTTAAAGTCATTTATGGGGGTGGCGGTTTCTCTGTCACCATGCGCCCAGCCAGGGGCTGAGCTTAGCGCGATGACCAGAGGTGTCATCTTGATTACTTTATACATGTTGTTGTCTCATTTAGTTGTGTTGTTATATGGCGGGCACAGTTAACCCTCAAGACAGTGCCCGATAGGTGTAACAATAAATAAGCCACACAGGGTGTGGCTTATAGTCTTCAGGGATTAATGTGGGCGACAGCCTGCAACGTCATAATCAACGACTATGGTGGCACCGACCGGATTACCTGACATCACCAGATAGCCCCAGTAGCGAGATTGATCTGTGATTTCATAGAACAGGCACTGCTGATCAGCGTCTGTCACTGACACCGCGTCATGATCGCTGCCATCAGCTTTGGGCCAGTGACCGTCACCGAAATAAATACGGGTATCGGCGGGCGCATTAATCAATGTAACAGCAACTGTTTTTGGACCGCGATCCATTTCTGCAAATGAATAGCCTCGGGTGCTGTTGATGCAGTGCGGTTGACTCGGAGTCAGACGTCTCACCGCTGAACCATCTGAGCCCTCGCAAGCGTTAGTCAGGGGCGGATGGTCAACGACTACTGTGACAACTGCGCTGGCTGTCATATTGTCATTGTCGGTCACTGTTAAAGTTGCCTGATATACGCCAGCTTGTGCGTAACTGTGATTTGGGTTAGCAAAGTCACTTTGTGTGCCATCGCCAAAGTCCCAGTGGAAAGCTGTGATCTGACCGAACTCATCGTCCGAACCCACACTGCTGAACGCCACGGACTGGCCGATTTGAATGTCGCTCGTCAATACACTAGCCTGTGCAAGCGGAGGCTGAGGTGGCGGTGGAATGTTCGAGCAATTTGCAAAGCTACATAAAGCAGTCATCTGGGTGACATCAGCATTGTCAATCACGCCATCGCCATTGATATCAAACGAGCTGTCCAGTGGCAGGTTTGCAGCAATGGCGGCGCGCATCGCGCTGATGTCATCACTGTCAACATTGCCGTCTTCATCGAAATCGCCAATCGGAAGTACCCGAATGATAACCTGTGTGCTGCTGCTCGCACCTTTATCATCGGTCACAGTAAGGCGAACGGGGTAACTGCCAGCGCGTTCGAAGTGATGACTGATAGTTTCACCCATCTGAGTCGTGCCATGCCCAAGATCCCACAGATAGGTAATAAGCTCGCCGTCCTGATCGCTCGACTGACGTCCATCCAGTAAGATCTGTTCCCCGGCTCTGACGGTTTGGTTACCGCCTGCGTTGGCTATCGGTAAACGATTTGGTGCGGAATGGTCGGCATCACGATGGATATCATAGTACGCCTTGAAGCGCAGCGATTCATAATCCTTGAACGGGTCAATCATCACGTTAAACACACCACCTTGTTCAAACTGACACAATTCGGTCTGATTTGGCGCCTCCCAGGGGCGACAGTCATACTGAGATTTAGACACAGCCTGATTTCGACTAACATGAATATCCGGGTCCCCATTGTAACGCTCGACCAGCTCAAAGGTTACCAGAGATGCCGCATCCGGTACTGCAAACTCATAGTTATAAGTCTGCCCACCAGCACTGGCTGCCAGGTTTAGCTCGTCAGCCAGATAAATACGCTCACAGTCTTCACATAAAGGGGCATCTTCAGGAGATAGCTCAGTGATCACTGCGCTGCCATGTGCTGTGCTTTGATTCCCAGCATTGTCAGTAACCGTAAGGCTAACCGGATAAGTACCGGTCATTGTATAAATATGGTCAACCTCTGCTTGTGTGCTTTGCGTGCCATCACCAAAATCCCACAGGAATGAGACTATCTCACCATCTGGATCGTTAGACCCGGCGCTTGAAAACGCCAGTGCGTGGCCTACCGCTTCTGCACGCGTCTGGCCGTTGATATTCGCGAACGGTAATTGGTTTTGCGTGTCTGCTATTTCGTAATACACCTGAATGCTGGCATTGTTGTAAGTTTCAAAGGGGTCGATGATCACCTCAAAATCACCTCCGCCCTCAAACTCACAGTATTCCGTGATCCCTTTCCAGGTGAAAGGTCGGCAATCAAACTGTGTTTTTGAGACTGCCCTGTCTTTGGCCACGTACATATCTAAGTCGCCATTTCTCTTGATTGACCCATCAGCCATCTTGGGCCCCTGATAACCACCTGGTACAACAATTACGGTACGGCTTGCGTCTTGCGGTACACTGAACTGGAAGTCAAAGGTTTTACCGGCACGATCTGGCCAGGATGCATTTTTCTTATTCGCCCAAAGACCATCGAGTTTAAACAAGGTATAACGCTGCTCACCGTCATTAAGATAGGGATCCTCACCCTGGATGACGCTCAGCGTGGTGTCAGTGTACGCTGTAAACGCGTGGACAGAGGCAAAATAGGGAAAGTTCGCATCCGGTGTATCCACCGTAACTGCTTCACTATCTCCGGGACTGTTAAATGAGATAAGATCGGCTATCCATGGCTCATCAGCATTGGCCGGTGGTGTCGGGATCTGACCTTTTGACACATACAGATCCGGGTCTTCACTGTGACCATTAAGATAAAACAGGATATTGTGTGCGGTATCCGGCAGGTTTATCTCAAAGGTCTCCACCGACCCTTTGGCGGCAAAAGGGATTTGGTAACTGGCCAGTACCTCACCCTGCGGTTCGACATCCAGCCCCGAATTACCATCCCAGGGGTGACCCGCATTGCTAACATACTGCGACAAACCTGTTTTGATCAAATTATCGTTCGACCATAGAGTACTGCGTGCTGGATTATGGAGCGCGGCGGTCATTCGCTCAACCTGCACTTGGGTGAACATGGCGTAGTTGTCTGAGTAGTGCATAAAGTTTTCGGTGTTAGTCGGCTGTCCCAGGCAGTTAGGCGCATTATTCTGCATTTCACCGGGCATAGACATCTGAGGTGTATCACAGCTACGGTCGCCAGTTGAATGACAAAACGCTTCATTCGTAATCGAGCATTGCTTAGTTTCGAAGGTGTGGATCAGGTTAAGCCAATGACCAAACTCATGAGTCAGTACCGAGCGGAAATTCTCACTGGTGTTGTTACCCACATAATGGCCGTTATAGACGACTCGTGCGGTATTTTCCTTAGTCATCGCTAATTCCGGATACCAGGCAACACCAGAATTAGTCTCCTTACCATCATCATACAAGTCATGCATGAGATACACATTCATATAACTGAAGTTGTCCCAGGCATCGGCCTGTATTTTCACCAGCGTTTCATCATCATGGTTGCCGTAGCCAGTCTGATCGTGGCTATAACGGACAATGCCATTAGTTGGGTTGCCCTGAGGGTCTTTACCCGCCAGCACAAATTCGATATTCAAATTTTCACGGATCGCCTGAAACTGAGGAGCGACCTCAGGTGAGTCAAGCGACAACCCCTGAAAGTCATTGTTTAACTTGGTCAGCGCATCCTGTATTTTCTCGTCGGTCAGGCACTTCTGGCTGTCATCGCTGCAGTTGTAGGTGTCACCGTATACATGGAACACAACTGGAATATAGTAGCGCCCCGCCACTGCGGTGCTGTTGCGCAATAGCTCGGGCGACAATGGCGTACTTTGTGCTGCTACCATCATGGGCTGTGCATATGGTGCCATCAACCCCACAGGTTGCTTAGTTGTAGATTTTTGCAATTTTGCCCAGTCCTGACCATTGTGATCTGCCCCACAGCTGGGTACGAGCGGGTCCTGAGGCCACTCATTGTGCGCAAGTTTCGCTTCAACTGCGTTCGTCTCAGTATTGGCATGTTTGACGCTTGCGTGCACTGCTAAAGGTGCAATACAGGCACTAAACGAGCATAGCCCCGCAATAATGCGTTTCTTCATCTTGTTGTATCCTTGTTGTTGATATGTAGTGCTTTGTAAAGCCCGCCCAATGATTGACGGTACGGGCTGATATGCTTTGTTGTTCTGGTGTAACTTTGGGTGCAATCACGCACCCGACTGCTATGCCATCTTCGTGGCATTCACAATGAAAAAAGGTCTAAATTATGTAGTTTTGCGCTGATCTAATTAGTCAGTTGTGCAATGACGTCGTCCAACCCTTGCTTTGATACCTGAACCGCCTCTAGTTGAGTTAATCCGTCCGGGTATTCTTCTTGCTCCAGCACTAGCCATTGCGTCCCACCACTTTTAACATTGGCGTAGATCACCGCGGGCCAGTTAGTCACATCCTGTCCGATTAGGGGTTTCTTATTTGTCACTGTTGCTGGATATTTGGCTTTAAAGTGCGTAGTAATGGTTCTGTTCGGATAGCGATTAATGTAAGCCACGGGATCTTTTCCAGCGTACTCGGCCCAGCCCACATCCAGTTGCAATACAAAATCTTCAGGCGTATTTGCAGCAATATAATCCCAGTACGTGCTGTTTTTGTAAGGCACCAGCTCGCGGTCATGGTTATGAAAACCAAAACGCATACCTTTAGCCCGCATTTTTATGGTTACTTTATTCAGCTCCGCCACAAAAGATTCTATGGTTTCGGCCTGCTCTGCCCGTTTATCACTGGGCACTATCATCATAGGACTGCCCAACTGCTGATAAAAAGCCACTGTCTGTTCAAACTTATCGTCGGTTAAATCACGCATTTTTACGTGTGCACCACTTACCTCAAGACCAAGAGCATCCAGATAGCGTTTTAACCCCAGTGGATCATTGTGATAAGGGCCAAAGTTTCCGGCAAACTCAACCGCATCAAACCCCATTGCTGAGATAGCTTCTAAAGTGCCCTTAAAGTCCTTTTTCAGCGTATGGTTGACCGACCATAACTGCACACTAATTGCGGGGATCTGTGACCGTTCAAGGCGCAAAATCGCTTGATTGTCTTCGCCGTGAGCATCCTTTTGCGCGTTACATGCAGTTAGCAGCCCCATGCATACCAGCGTTGTGAGAAAGCGTTTAAAAAACGTCATAGTAAGTATCCTTATTGTTTAAATACGTCTTGCGGCGATTTCTTTCGCCGCGTAGTCCACAGCTCTGACTGTTAATGCCATAAATGTCAGACTGGGGTTTTGCACCGCGGATGAGCAAAAGCTCGCTCCGTCAGTAACAAATAGATTTGGAATATCATGACTCTGGTTAAAACCGTTAAGTACAGAGTCTTTAGGATCCTTGCCCATTCTGGCTGTACCCAGCTCGTGGATCCCTGATCCGGGTGGTTTGTCATGCAGGCCGGAAGAAACATTTTCCAGGCCTATCTTTTCTAGCATTGTCTGGCCCTGCTCTGCGGCGTTTAGCATCATCAATCGCTCGTTTTCTGAGAAACTGCAGTCAATCTCAAGCTGCGGTATACCCCATTTGTCTTTTTTAAATGCGTGCAGTTGCACACTGTTTTCGAATCTGGGCAACATCTCTCCCTGTGCCCCCAGCCAGAACTGCCACTTTCCAGGCTTTTGTAACTGCTGTTTGAATGCGGCACCAATACCATCCTTGTGCTGCAACGCCTTCCAATCCTCACGATAAGCTCCCGCAGACATGCCATATCCGCGTAAAAATGGTCTTTTTGGATCCGGCTTGAAGTAGAAATTAGGTATGTACAAGCCGCCCGGACGTCTGCCGGAATAAAAAGTGTCTTCAAAGCCAGGGATCTCTGCTCTGGCCCAGGCGTTATAGTTATGATCCATAAGATAATGGCCTAGCACGCCAGAGCGATTGGCAAGGCCGTTAGGAAAAGCCTTGTTACGAGAATTAAGCAAGATTTGTGTAGAACCCAGCGTAGATGCACATAAAAACACCACTTTGCCAAAATACTCGCGTTGTGACAGGTCATCATTATCTATGACTCGCACACCTTTAACGCGATTGCTGATGGCATCGTAGATCAGGCTGTGCACCACGCTATTTGGCGCTATGTGTAAGTTTCCGGTTTTCGCTGCATCCGGAAGTGTTGAGCTTTGCGTCGAGAAGTATGCACCGAAGGAACAGCCTTTTTGGCATTCATTACGCGCCTGACACTGTCCCCTGCCCTGAGCCAGATGATGTGCGCTGGGTTTAGTCAAATGTGCCTGCCTGCCGTGGATCAGCTTTCTATCGGGAAAAGCAGCTTCAAGCTGTTGTTTTATGTATAACTCCGGCGCCGTCATATCAAACGGAGGTAAAAATTCACTGTCGGGAAGTTGTGGCAATGACTCTTTCTGCCCGCAAATACCCACATGACGCTCTACAAAGGAATACCAGCGCACCAGGTCTTGATATCGAATAGGCCAGTCATTTCCATATCCATCCAATTTATTCGCATTAAAGTCAAAATCACTCCAGCGATATGAAAAGCGATGCCATAATAAAGATTTACCACCCAACTGATTGGCGCGGATCCACCAAAAATCAGTGCCCTTTGCCGTTTCAAAAGGTAAGTCTTTATCATTGCCAAAAAAGTGCTTAGTACTGTCATTAAAGGCATAGCAATTTTTCTGAATATGATATTGCTGTTCAACCTCCGCCAGTGACACTTTGCTACGAAGCGGCTGTTCCCATGGTGGTTTGCCTTCGCCGATGTAATCTTTACGATGCTCAACAACTCGCCCTCGCTCGATGAGCAGAGTTTTAAATCCTTTTTCACAGAATTCCTTTGCAGCCCATCCTCCCGTTATCCCAGAGCCAATTACAATGGCATCATACGTTTGTTTTGATTCTTTGATGTACATCATAGCTCCTCAGTAATAAGCCAAAGAGCCATAGCCAGGTTGCCCGCTATAGGCAACCTGGCCTTTGAAACCACCGGGATAAGCCTGATATACAAGCTCCTTACTGGCACCGGTTTCTGACGTATAGTAACCAAAGCAAACCAGTCCCTTAAGCTGTTTAAAATCAGCGCGTTGCTGCTCTGTGAACGGCCTGGCTGCGGTCTCTAACCGGGTTAAATGAACGACCTGCTTTTCGCCATTAAGCTGCTCGAATGAGTGTCCATATATACGCAGACTGCTGGTTTCGATAACGCTCAGTATCGCCCGCATCCGGGTATGTGCATTCAGGTCGTAGCAGTGATACAACTGATGATCAATAAAACCATGAACGCCTATATCACCAGCGCCGGGCGTTTCAGTTGCCGGGATTATAGTGTTGCATACTCTCTTTAGCAGCTTCAGCTGTTCATCACTCAACACTTTAGCCTGATGGGGTTCACCGTCGGGCGTAATCCGATAACTCAGCGCTGCTGCCAGAGCATTCTCACCAATAAACCCCTGACTCAGACCAGCTCCCAAGCTAATGAGTACCCCCTGTAAAAAGCGCCTTCTTGATTGATTAGTGTGTTCAGCTGTCATGGCATACCTCGTTAGGAGTTTGGCGTCTGGCTTTATAGAAGCTGCCCAACAAAAGCACTCCAAAAGCCACAATCAGACTAAGTGGGAAGTAACTCAAAGCAACTAAAGTATCGAATGCATTTTGAGTGCCTGGTGCCTGCTCTCGCTCGATTAACTGGCCTATAACAGGGTTCCAGATACTAACAGCAAGCATGCCAGCAGCCCCCATTACTCCCAGGCCAAGTGCACCAGTCCTGGGCAGCTTCTCAGACACAAACCCAAGCATAGTGGGCCAAAAATAAGTAACCCCCAGGGCAAAAATGATAGCTGCGTAATACACCTCTGTGCCCTGGGCAATGGACATAAAGCGGATCCCTGTATACGCCGTCACAGAGGACATTAGCAGCACACCCAGTGGGTTAAGTTGCTTAATGACAGGCCCTGCAAAATAACGCCCGACAGCCATAACCCCAGTGATCAGCGCCAAAGTCAGCATGGCAGACGCACCGGACTCCCGGAGTATGCGCTCAATCCATTGTTGGGTTAACAGCTCAGTGCTCGCTGTCAGTGTCATACACAACAGCATGAACAAAAAGATTGGTGAAAACAGAGCCTTTAACGCAGCGCGCTGAGGATTCGCAGGCGTCTGCTCTTCGGTAAGGTTGTCGGGTAAACGAATAAGCAATGCGCCATATAGCAAAGTCGGAACAAGTAGGCAGGCAAACTGAGACTGCCAGCCAAGGCCCAAATAGGTCATTGATATTGAAACCAGCGCTCCCAACACAATACCGCCCGGAAACCAAACATGAAACCGGTTTAGCATGGTTGTTTGTTTACCGGGAAATAACTGGGTAACCATTGGGTTACAGCCTGCTTCAACAGCGCCATTCGCCAGACCTATAAGGAAGGTTGCAAACATCAGGCTATAGAACCCAGAGGCAAACAGGGTGCATAATAAACCCAAGATATGGCCAATAAATGCAATCATGAGTAACCGCTTAGCACCCAGCACTTTGTAAAGTGCACCACCGACGATTGTGGCTACAGGAAATCCGAAAAATGCCATTGCATTAACCCAGCCAAGCTGGCTGTCGGTCAGCTGCAATACCTGGCTAAGCTGCGACAACATGCCTGCACGGATAGCAAAAGTCATCGCTGTTACTGTCAGCGCAACGCACGCTGTAATAAATGCCCATTGCTTGACTTGCTTGCTCATATTTCACGCTCCTCTAGCCCAAGGAGACGCCTGTTTGTCTTCTCACAACTGGCTCCGCCGACAAAATCGTCAAAGGCTTTTGATGTCGGTTTAATGATCAGATCTTTAATGATCTGGGCCCCTTGCAGTGCGCCTATATAGGGATCCTTTATACAACACTCCCACTCCAACACAGCCCAGCCATCGAAGCCATATTGCGTGAGTTTGCTGAAGATTGCGCTAAAATCGATTTGACCGTCGCCAAGGGAGCGAAAACGTCCAGCTCTGTCTTGCCAGCTAAGATATCCGCCGTACACACCGGTCCGCCCATTAATACGATATTCCGCATCCTTAACGTGAAACGCCTTGATCCTGTCGTGATACAAATCAATAAAGGCAAGATAATCCAGCTGTTGTAGATGTAGATGGCTGGGGTCATATAATATATTGGCTCTGGGATGATGATTTACATGTCTGAGAAACGCCTCAAAACTGGCTCCATCATGTAAATCTTCCGCGGGATGCAGTTCAAAACAAACGTCTACCCCTGCAATATCAAAAACCTCAAGGATCGGCATCCAACGCCGCGCAAGTGCTTCAAACCCCTGCTCTACCAAACCAGCTGGCCGTTGAGGCCAGGGATAAACCATAGGCCAAAGCAATGCGCCAGAAAAAGTGGCATGTGCACTGAGCCCCAAGTTTTTACTTGCCTGAGCAGCGAGCGTCAGTTGTTCACTCGCCCACAAAGAAATTGAATCGGGATCATTATTCAGGGTGTTTGGATAAAATCCCGCAAACATCTCAACATAACAAGGTGCTATAGCAACCAGTTGCCCCTGTATATGTGTTGAGAGCTCTGAAATTACCAGATTGTAGCGCCCCAGTAATGCCTTGATATGCTCACAGTAATCTTTACTTTGGGCCGCACGCGCTAAATCGAAAAGAGATTCAATGTGGGTGGGCAGTTGAATTGCTTTGTATCCCAGGCTTGATGCCCACTCTGCAAGCCCCTCCAATGAATTATATGGCGCCTCATCCTCGATAAACTGAGCTAAAAAGATACCAGGCCCTTTAATTTCAGTCATGTAATTGCACTCCCTGAACAGCATGCCATTTTTGTGATGACCCATTGGCCCGCACGACACTATCGATAAACGCCATCCCCCGGATCCCTTCTTTGATCCCGGGTACGTCTCGTGCACTGTCACAAGGTGGTTGAACTGATTTTTTCGCCCGAATTTGCGCTGCAAAATTACGATATAAATTGGCAAAGGCTTCTACATACCCTTCAGGGTGACCCGCCGGCAATCTTGTGCTTGCAATAGCAAGGGGAGATTCATTGGCAACCCCACTGCGGATAACCCGCGTCGAGCTGTCAGCATATCTGAGTGTCAGGCTGTTGGGGGATTGCTGCTGCCATTTTAGGCTTCCTTTATCTCCATAAACACTGATGGAAAGGTTGTTCTCTTCTCCTGTTGCTACCTGACTTGCCAGCAATACACCTTTGATTTCATCACCAAATCTGAGGAGTACAGTGCCATCATCATCCAGTGCCCTGTGCTCGTAAGCTGTATCAAGATCCGCGCATACGTGAGTGATAGCCTGACCGCTGATGTACTCAGCCAGATTAGCAGCATGGACACCAATATCTCCCATACAACAACTTAACCCGGCCTGTTCAGGGTCAAGTCGCCAGCTGGCTTGTTTTGTACTCTCAGCGTTTTTACCACTCAGCCAACCCTGGTGATAACTAACAATAATTTTGCGAACTGTTCCTAACTCACCGGCATGTACCCGATATCTCGCTTCCTTGACCATTGGATAGCCTGTATAGGTATAGGTCAGCGCATATAACACGTCAGAACAGGCAAGCTGACGAGCCAAGGTAAGTGCCTGTGCCAATGAGATGGTGGCTGGTTTATCTGAAATCACGTGAAAACCATGTTTAATCGCATCGCTGGCCATTTGAAAGTGCAGGTGGTTTGGCGTCACTATGGCTAATAGCTCCATTTTCTCGCCCTCTGGCAATGACGACTCTTGCTCAAGCATGTCATTGAAATGCCGATAGCAGCGAGATGCCTTTAAACCCAGGTGTCTTCCGTATTCATATGAGCGTTGTGGCGTACTGCTGAATACGCCACATACCAGTTCGATTTGTCCATCAAGCTGCGCTGCCATTCGATGTATAGCCCCAATAAAGGCGTCCGGGCCGCCGCCGACCATTCCCATCTTAATTTTTTTCATTTACTTAATTCTGCTGTCTTATTTTTCTGATATCGCAACAATGGTAAATAGGAAGTGAATATATGCGTTAGGTCAAAATCGGACAATAATGCAAGAAAATCGGCAACATTGTATTCAAAGAAGACACCCTAATGACAAAGTTCTTTAAATTTAGTGACTTGAAATAATGTATATTGTATAAATAAAAAGAAGTAAAAAAGAATAGGCTACAAAGCTATGGATAATGATTGCAATCAGAGCGATACGTTCTTCGATTCTGTTCACTTTTCTCAATTATTAGCCATGCTCGACATACTCCCGGGTACGTTATTTTGGGTAAAAAATGCAAAAGGGGAAATCGTGCACGGTAATGAAGCGTTCCTTGCGCACATAGGTGTGTCTTCTTTACATCAAATACTTGGTCAGACCGACCTGGCTTTTGCACCAGCTCACCTCGCCCACCAATATATGGTAGATGATGAAAAAGTGATGGCTGGTCAGTTGGTTACCGAACGGCTTGAAGTAAACCAACCCGAAGGCTCCGACGACCTTGCCTGGTATGTTACTTCCAAACGCCCTCTGTATTCTTCACAAGGCGAGATTGTCGGTACTTATGGTATGTCAAAAAAGCTCCATGCACCTAGCTGCACACAACCTGGAATGAGCGCGCTCAAGACACCAGTAGAATACATCAGAGCTAACTTTGCTCAGCCACTAAAACTGACGGATATAGCAGAGGCGAGCCACCTGTCAGTCAGTGCACTAGAAAGACGCTTTAAAAAGCACCTGAATATCACGCCAAAACAGTTTTTGACTCAGGTACGGCTCGAACAAGCCCGAAAATTACTCATAGAGACCAACGATTCAATCAGTGAAATTGCTTTTTCGGTGGGCTTTACGGATCACAGCTATTTTAGCCGACAATTTCAGTTGTATTTCAGTGAACAGCCCCGAGAGGTGAAAAAGCACTATCATAGATAGCTAACTACTGACAAAGGCTGCATACTCATCAAAGTAACCGGCCTCTTCACGCAACGGACAAAACGCGAAGATGGCAATGGCACCATCTCTGACTTTTCGAAACCCACAGTGTTTCAACAAGCGCTGGCATGCCAAATTATTTTGCTGAACCTTACCCAATACCAGTGACACCTTGCAGCCAGGTACCATTGTACCCAACGCATTTAGGGTTGCACTGAGCGCCTCTGAGGCCAGTCCCTGATGCCAAAATTTTGGTTCAAGCTCGATGCCGAGGTGAATATGTTTTGCCTTTACGTCACAGTCATATAGTCCAATAGTCCCTATAAACACACCCTCATGCTCAATGGCAAAGCGCCCGCCATGTCCTTCATAAAAGTCTTCCAAATCGGCCTGTAACATTGCTCTGACTTCCTGCTGCGTCAGTTGCGTTCCGTAATCATTATACTGACTTACCAAAGGGTCATTTAACAGCGCCACCAGCGCCGGTACATCACGATAATTTACCGGCCTCAGCAGTAATCTGGGTGTTTTAATTTGCATGGGGTTCCATCATCTAAAAGCTTTCAATAAAGCCCTCTCTTTTACTCAGAATTAGTATAAACTATCGGACCTTAAGTAACAGCCGTCAGGAGTCGTTAAGATGAGCGAAGAGTATATTGTCATTCCCCCTACCACCAAAGTATGGTGCCCGGAAAAAGGCGAAGGCTGGACACTGACCGGGATCACCGGTATTGAAGAAAACACCTCAGTGATGTTCAGCGGCGTGCGCTACACCATTGCGGCACAGAAGATTGTAGAAGAGCTACTGCCAAATTATCAGGCAAGAGAAAAGGAGCAAGGGTAATTTCCCCTGCTCAACCCCGCGATGTTGACTTTGAAAGTCTCGCTTCAGTGAGCTGGGGTTATTCACTCTGAATAAAGACGGATTCTCACCAACCTAATTTCAGAGCTGTCATATACAAGAGAATATTTATCTTCCAGTATTTCCAAGCAAAAAGTGCCTATAATGTGATTTTCACCCGATAAAAAGCGTTCATAAAGCCCCGGCGGTAGTGCTTCTTTCCTGGGCCCATCTCCCGCTTCTTCAACACCATATAGGATACCATCCGATGTATCCGATAGCCTTAAGCTTGGAGGGTGTCCGTTCCAAACCGATAACGTACCTGAGACAGTTTTACAGGGGTTTGCATACGCTGACGCGCACAAAGTTAAAGCACAAAGCAATACTACAAGCCTAATTATTTTACGCATTAATGCTCTCATACATTGCTAAGAAAACATTCGGGTTTTAATTTTCCCAAAGAACAATATAGACAAATAGCTCATTAAGAACACAATAGCGCTATAAACTAATGCAAGGTATGGCGCAAGGGCATAACCAAACACATTCCTGCCCCCGTCGGCAACCCGCATCTTTCTTGCTTTTATTTCCGCTTCAGTCCAGGTAGCTTCTTCAACAGGGCTAATGGATCCATTGCCATCTCTGTCCATCTGTGCAACAACCAAATCTAGCTGATAATTTAAGTTGTACACAGGAGCTGCTAAGGCAAGATACATTAGCACAACACAGAGCGTATACCTCGTCAGTACTTTGAAAGGTTTTCGGCAAAGGCCTTTAAAAAACAGCACGAATATCGGCAATACTAAAAAAAGCAAATAGCCAATCATTCTCAATAAAACAGCTGTTTCTATACTCATGCTGATCATAATAAGCTTACAGCCAACTCCCTTGCTCTGAATATACTAGTTCGCCATCTTGGTTGATGATTTGAAACATACCATCAGGCAAGAGCATGTAAACCAGCTGCTTTCCTTCAAATTCATACCCTATGAACGTGCATTCAACGTCCGGGCTAAGGCAGTTTTTGTGTCGTATTTTTCCGCCCAGTCGTAACTTCTCGCCTTTAAAGTTGTGTATTAAGTTTAAAACAACGTTATCACACACAACATCTGTATCTTCACATAATCTAGTGACCGTTGCTTCATACTCAGCCGTAACCAAAGTATCGGCGTACGACGCCGATGATATTGACAAAATAACTAACGCTAAAAAGATTTGCATAACTTAGTTTATTGTACCTCTTGAACCATAGCTTCTTCTTCAAATTCGCGTCTATCGCGCTCTTTGCATGATAACTCTATCAAATTAGTTAAATCGAAACCGTCCATTATGATCCGGTTTTTTATCTGCTCAGGCATATAAATATGATCACCTTTTGAGATCATGCAGAAGTTACGCTTAGCAAATTTTTGCAAATCGGTGCCAGATTCACTGGGAAGTTTGCTGAGTACAACCGCTGTTCCATGGTTAACACAGCACCCAATATACTTATCTGCATGTTCATAATTAAAATAAACAAGCTGATAGCCCAATACACGGGTCTCTTTTTCAGGAAAGTAGAAATTAAGATAGTCAAATCTGACCTGTGGGTCAGGAGAGAAATTACCGGACTTCACCATCTCGATGACAACTTCATCGCCCTTCACCAGACTTTCTTCAAGGTAAGTTTGTTCCAGTGTTAATGAAGCCTCAATGCTTATTTCCCTCTTGCTATGTGACAGTGTCGACCAAAAGACAAAACTTAAAAACAGTAAAAGCTTCATCAGTACTTCTGAGTTCATGGAATAAAACCTCACCTATTTTATATGCTTTTAAAATATAAAAGGCTATTGGCCTTTGGAAGTACTGCCATAATCAGGCCCGATAAAGCTCCATTCAGCAACCGGCACTTTCACTATCATCACGGAATCCTGTTTGAATTTTTTAGCATACAGAGATGCCAGTATTTTGGCCTTTTTAACGCCCTGTTCGTCTACAATCACGGTCACGACTTTCGAGCGCTCTGGCTTACCTTTGTAGTAACCCACCGAGTCCACGACATTAAAGCCATCAAAGGTCTTCACTATCTCGTCATTTTGAAACGCTTGCCATTGCTCCAGCGAGACACCGCCGCCATCTGGCAATGACAGCCCAAAGAACAACCTGAGCCGATAGACTTCATCGGCGTAAGAAGGGAATGTACTCAGTAGTACAGCGATTAAAATAATAACAAGGCCTAGATTTTTTCTCATTGTTCTTCCCTTGATTAGATAAACATAAGCCCTGAGGCGGAATATATCTTACATGATCTTTATTGCCTATGCGCTACCCATTGCGCAAAGCACATAATGCTTGGATTACAAGCCTTTGTGCATAGGAAGACCCTGTGCATTTCCAGGAGCCTATTCACCTCCAGCACCACCTCCATCGCCACCTCCATCACCCGGGGAGTCTATTGAGCCGCTAAAGTACCAGCCACTGTCGGTGTTTCCAAACTCCATCTTGCGACTTATCGCGAAACTCAAAATAGAACCAAAAACAGGCAAGAGCAGCGCAATTAGCAGCAATTTTAACTTAGTCTAAAGTGTTAGTGTCGGGGTCAGACAAACCCGCGTACCAATAATTACACACAACACCAGATGTATTGCCAACAGCCAGATTAAATACATAACTATCCTTATTTGATTTGTTTTCCTGGCTCAATACCTGAGCCATGCTGAATATACCCTCCCAGACCCTTAGATATTTCATAAGAATGCTTAGCCCTGTTGGTTGAGAGATTGTTGAAGCTGCCTGTCACTAAGCATTGCTGCACTTCGGAGCTTTTTGAGCTCGCCTAACAGGATGACTCTGTCAAAGCCTCGATATTCCCTGCCACTATCCGTACGTTTTTCAAGACCACTGATTGAGTTATAGGCTTGCATATGTCCGGCATATTGTCCGGTCGAATCAATGGAAAAGAAAAACGGAAAGGTTCGTATCGCTTCAGAGTTTACCCCTATACCTTCAATTGCTTCGGCTCCATTGGGTGAATAATCGGCTTCTATATAGGCCACAACAAAGTTGTCTGAGACATATTTATTCAGGTCCAGTGCCTTACGGTCTATATTTCTTGAACCCCTTTCATACATTTTCCACTTCAGAGGCTCATTATCATATTGCCATTCATAAACATATTTTCGACGCTGACCATCAATGTACTTATCAAAAACATGGCACCAGATACACCACTCGGCGCCATACACTAGCAATACCGTTTTATTGGTTGAGTTTGCTTCCAGCAAGGCCATTTTAATGATGTTCTTTTGATCCGAACATTCGTCGTATATTTTTGCAACGCCATCTCTGCAATCGGGACTTATATCACGGGGGTATTTAGCAATTTTGTTTTTAGCAGAAGAGAAAAAAGCAACAAACAATAAGAAAAGAAGAACTATTACTTTCATCAGTTGAACACCCTATACAGTATGTCAGTTGGGACCTATTGAACCCTGTACTTCTCACCCCTCAGATTCTCAACAGATATTTTGTATTTCACACGCTCACCATGCCTAAGTAATGCGTATGAATGACATTAAGGGTACAGACTTTTTTAGAAGGCTTTATTACACGCCTGTTTTTCGTCTACAACTCCAGAAAATAAGCTTTATGTCACGTATGGACCCAACCAATACTCAATACGTAGCGACTACCCTCAGTGATTCTGCTTACAGCATGAGGTTCTGTATCAGGTCTGAATAATTTAACCCTTGACCAGTTTAGCAAGGTATTCTGGCAGATGAATTCGCCGCCTTGTTTGGCGTGTTTGAGAATAATATTGAGCCGGTAATGTTTACCGGAGGTGACCTGATCCACGTGTTGTTTGATTTCACTGCCCGCCGGGAAATGGATCAGGTAACAGTCGAATTTAATGGGCCAGATTGCACCGCCTAACAGCATTTTATCGTAGCCCGAGTCTTGTCTTCCTGATTCCCAGCGCCATAGTTTTTTCCACATAACCTGCACTCACATGATGTCCCGCGCAGAGCGTGTTGATAATACTGCGCTTAATCAATTTTAAAATTGTCCATAGTACGCTGTAGTGTATCACTGTTCAGTTTCATGTCATCAAAGAGTCGTTTTAATGCCTGTGAGGTCTCAAGTTCCTCATTCGCTGCATCTAATACTGCTGTGGTGTTACTGGAAATATCCTGTGCAACAACAGACTGCTGCTGCGCTGCCGTTGCTACTGAGGTCGTGAGTTGCTCCACATGAGTACTATGGTCACTCACCTGCATGGAGACCTGCCGGGTTTGCTCCACCTCACTCATGATATTACTGGCCAACCCGGTATTTTCTTTGATGGCATTCACCACATTGCGACTAATGTCATTCAGGTTGCTGAGTAAAGTCGAGATCTGCTCAGATGAACCTTTACTGTTATTGGCAAGCCCCCTGACTTCATCAGCAACCACCGCGAAGCCCCGACCATGTTCACCAGCTCTGGCCGCCTCAATAGCCGCATTAAGCGCTAACAGGTTGGTCTGATCGGCCACACTGCGGATAGAGTCCAGGATAGTGTTGATCTCCTCCACCTGTTGCTCCATGTTCAATGCCATTTCATTGACCTGCTCCATATTCTGCGACAGTACATGCATGGCATCCAGATTACGCTGGTTGTCTTCAAGTAACTTTTTAGATTCATCATTGAGCTGATCACTGGCGTTTAACGTATCTGACGCCGCTTTTGCGATGTCTTCGCTGGTTGCCGCCATTTGCTCAATGGCCGCTGCGATATTGGTAGCAAGACTCTGGGTGCGCTGCGCATCTTCGGTCACATGACTGGCAGCTTTTTCCATTTGATTACCAAGCTTAGTCCCTACGTTAATGGACTTGGATAACCCCACCAGCAGATCCTTAAAGGCATACACCGTATTGTGAATCGACTCGGAGATTTTACCCAGCTCATCACTGGTTTTTAGCCTCACATCTAAGGTCAAATCACCGTTATTCGCAACTTTAGTCAAAATACCGGTTAGCTCATTCAGCTCACTGCGTAAAGAAGTAAACAAATGCGTATTGATCACTATGATGATAAGCATAAAAATCATGAACAACACAAACAACCAGGTCATTTGACTGATCAGATCTGCTTTATACGCCTCACTGATTTCACGCGTATGTGCCCACTGGCTGTCGAGTAAAGCTTTAACGTCCTTAATTTGCCCGGTCGCCTGCGAAAACCACTGCCCGCTATTCGGTAGTTGTGAATAGTCAATATTATCGCCCTTAGCAATGGCAGTGATCACCTTATCAAGCGCCTGAGCACGGCTATCAGACATCAGCTGTTTATAGGCACTCAGCGTGTCTCCGGACAACGCCGTTTCAAGCTGCTCTTTTAACAAAGTAAGTTGCAGCTGATAATAAGCAAGATCCCGTTTCACAGCGTCATCAGCAGATTGCCTGGCCAGCACCCCATTCACTTTGCCCCGTAATTGTCCTTTGCGCTCTTTACTCTGCGCCATCAAAAATGCGATGGACAAATTGGACGCCAGCTCCCGGTTTGTAACATAAGCCTGCATGCGCATCGCGGTATTCAGAGCAAGTTGATTGACATGGCTGTAATAATTAAATGCATTTTTGCCCTGCTGTTGATCCACCTGACGACGCAACGCGCTCTTTTCTCTCAGCAGTGTAAACAAATTAGGTAGCCACTTTTGCACTTTGTCATCGTCTTTAAATGCACCATTGTACAAACCTTCCAGCGCAGCAACGGCAGCATCCGCTTTGATACGTTGCGCCGCAACCGCTTGTCGGGTTTGCCCGCTAGGATTGCCCAAAAAGCCAGCCGTGAGCCCCCGCTCAACAGCATGATGATGCGCCACCTTTTCCATTGCATCCAGTAACCCTATGTAAGCGATGTCTTTTGAGGTTGCCTCAATGTCTTGCCAATACTGATAGGAGACTTTGCTAAGCAGTATAAGAATAAAAATAAGTAAGGCAGCTGAGCTAATAATAGACAATTGAATTATAGAAAAGCGCTTAAGCAGATTCATGGTGTCTCCGGTATTCACTTAATGAACCCAATCAACTGCTTAATGACTGGATATCCTTATTGCTATTAAAGATAGTCAAAAATCTGCAAAGTCGACACTATCTGAGCTGCGACTATCGTAGGCATGTCTGCGCTTTGAGGGTACAGCTAGTCACCACCCCGAATGGCGACTTACCCACTAATCGAGCAATATCACCCTGGGATGGGCTTCTGAAGAGTGTTCGTGATAAATATCGTCGAGATATCGGGCCAGTTCAGATTCATCCAGCTCGGGAGGGATCACGACATCATACCAATTTGCTTAATTAAGTGTTCTATTTTGAGGCGAGAAAATATAGTCGATAACACCGCTCTCGCGTCCTGCTATCGCTGAGGCACCTACGTCCATATAGGCGAGGCAAAAATTTTGCTATTTAGTTCTTCTAAATGAGAAATTTTTAACGCTGTTAGCGTCATATTTGCTCCTTCAAATAGACCAGGTATTAAGTGAAATTGGTATCATATACCCTGGCGCGCATACCCGTGTCAGAATCATTAAATAGCTGCCATTGTGCCTCAACCCGGCTTACTGACATGCGTTTGCCAAATACATTAAACCTGAATGTCATCCGTACTCCTAAAAATAAAACAAAGCATAACAAGCAGTTTTTACTATTTGACCAAGAAAGTCGACAGGCTAGCTAAAAAGCTTTTCACTAAAGTGTGGGTTGGTGGTATTGATTGTCAATTTGGTGATTTGGGTCAGTTGCACTAGGCTGGCTTGGTCCCCCACACTCAGCTTTAAACACTCATTCTTCTGCGCATCACGGCACAAGTCCAGGGCCACGCCCGAGAGCTGTTCACCGCTACGCAGATTGATAGTCACCGGATAGTGAAACAAGCAAACAATCTCAAAATAGTCGTAGTCACTACAACTGATCATACGCTTATGCTCCTGTTTCAAGTTTGCCAATGACGATCCGGTTCACTGAGTGCTGTCGGAACAAGTTTGACGCCGTAATGACATCTTCAACTGTCGCGTCTGGTGATATATACAACCAAACACTTTCTGTTGAGTCCTCAAAGAGTAACTTATCTATTAATTCACCAAGCTTGCGGCGCTCAGCCAGAGGATAGCTGACCTTTTCATACATGAAGTATAGATGGCCACTCGCTAACAATTGCACTTTTATCGCTCTGTCATGCGCACAACGGTAGTGGCAATGGTTGATTGCCTTTCCTTGAATAACAGGCACAACCTGAATGGGTGTTTCTCGAGGAATAACAAACAGTAGTAACAGCAGGGCCAGACTCAGACCCGCGTAACTCAGTATAGAAAATACCGAGTTATCGCTACGGTGCGGTTGACGCAAGTGGGTCACGCATTTGCGCTGTGCTGAAGGCCCAATAAATCGAGCAATGCACTGTGGATTTGCAATTTAGGTGTCCCTTCGCTGTACGGCGCTACCCCAAGCAGAGGTGCATTTAATCGTTGTTTTAAGGTCTCCAGGTTAGCTTCATATTCCTGCATGGCAGGATCAACCTGATTGGCCACCCACCCTACGCAGTTCAAACCGGCTGCACTAATAGCTTGCTCGGTCAAAAATGCATGGTTCAGACATCCCAGTTTCATCCCAACAACCAGGATCACGGGCAATTGCTCCTGTTTAATCCAGTCGTACAAGAATTGGGTGTCGTTGATAGGTAACGCCCAGCCACCGGCGCCTTCAACAAGCGTATACTCTGCACCTAAGGTACTTAACTCACGATATTTTTCACTCAATGCCTCACAGCTAATGGTCACCCCGGCACGCTGCGCAGCGATATGTGGTGCGATAGGTGGCTCGAAACAAAATGGATTGATCTGCTCATATTTGCCGTGCACAGAAGCCGCTTCCATGAGACTCAGCGCATCTTCGTTCACAAGCTGGCCAAAGGCTTCTTCAGCGCCTGCTGCAAGCGGTTTAAAGCCGAGCGCTTTCTTGCCTCTTTGCGCCAATAATTTAAGCAGCAGCGAAGACACATGGGTTTTGCCCACTTCAGTGTCTGTACCAGTGATAAAGAATGCACTCATAATTTAGTTAGCTCCATTAAGGCGACCTGATAACTCAACTGAGCCCGACCATTCGTAAGCGGGTACCCAGCCAATAATTTACGATATTGTGCTTTTCCCAGCAAGCCACGACGCTGGCCTTCATGCTGTAATTGGTTGGCGCCAATCGCCTTTACTGATTTAAAGGCCGCCTGAGCCGTACTAAAGGTTTCTTTCAGGCACATCAATTCAGCATCATCAATGATAAGCCCGGCGTCGTCGGCGTGCGTCAGTAGCGCATCAAATGGGGTAAAGCGATTAACATGACAGTGCGCGTCTACGCTTTGCCAGGCCTGCTGTATTTCGCACAAAGAGCCGTCGGCTACAATGCTCAGGTAGGCTTTCCCCCCGGGTCTCAAAATCCGTTTTAGCTCTGCAAATAACCTGGCTTGATCCTGACTCCACTGAATCGCAAAATTACTAAAAATAGCATCAACGCAGTTATCCGCGAGCGGTAAGTTGTCCATATCCGCACAGATTTTAAGCGCATCTTCAGGACCTTGCCCTAACATACCAGCACTCAAATCCAATGCTACTAATTGCGCACAACGCTGACTTAACGCCTCGTAATGCTGCATGGGACCTGCGCCTAAGTCTAAAAGTCTGTTACATCGCTGAGTGATTTTCTTAAGTAAGATCTCTGCGGCCTGTTGCTGGACATTCGCATGCTGCACGTAAACCTGAGATGCACGCGAAAAACGCGAGGCAACCTGTGCTTTTACTGAAACACTCATATCGCCTCCTTAAGTGCATTGAGCAAGGTATCTATGTCTGCTGAGGTGTGCGCCGCAGTCAGGGTGATACGTAACCGGGCAGCATTTTGCGGTACTGTCGGTGGCCGGATGGCAGTCAACCATATTCCCTGCGCTTTCAATTGCTGTTGGGCTGCGAGTGCGTTATCTGCCGAGCCAAGCACGACAGGCTGTATGGCAGTTGTCGATGGCAGAACCGGAATACCCAGTTGCGCCGCCGTTTGGGTAAAATAGGCAATGTTATCTTTTAATGCTGCTCTTTGTGAGCTGGCACTGCATAACTTAATAAACTGCTTAATTGCAATTTCTGTCAGCATTGGTGACATTGCCGTGGAGTAAATGTATTCGCGGCTGAATTGCAATAAATACTGCTGCACGCGCTCACTACATAACACCGCAGCGCCCTGACAAGCCATCGCTTTACCAAAGGTGATCACCAACAACTCTGGCTTAACACCACTGTCAATACTGCCAAGTCCGTTATCACCCAGCACGCCCAGTGCGTGGGCATCGTCAACCATCAGCCAGGCACTGTGCGTGTTTGCAAGCTGAGCGATATCCACCAAAGGCGCGCAATCGCCGTCCATCGAAAATACACCTTCAGTCACGATCAGTTTGTTTTTTGCTTTAGACTTTTCCAGCCGCGCACGCAAATGGGTGATATCGTTGTGATTGAACCGTGTTAGCTTAGCCTGACTGTGTAATGCGCCATCCAGCAAGCTGGCATGATTAAGCTTGTCCTGAAACAACTCAGATTCACGCCCTACAGCCGGATCGTTAAATAGCGCCTGAAGCACGCTGGTATTCGCAGCAAAACCACTGGCGAACAATAATGCCCTGTCGTAACCAAAAGCATCACACAACTGTGCCTCAAAAGCCGAGTGGACTGATTGAAACCCCGTCACCAGCGCCGAACTGCGACTGCCGGGCTGGGCCGTCTGGCTAAGCGTTTCATCGGCTAAGGCAAGATAATCATTGCTGGCAAAATTCAGGTAAGTTTCGCCGTCAACTTCGATTTCACGGGCTGAAACTTTGCCTATACACTGACGATGACGCAGTAAAGATGCCGCAGCCCGGGCTTGGAGGGCTGCATCGATGAACTCAAAAGCCATTTAGTTGGCTTCGTAGAACAATTCAGACGTTGCTTTATCTGCGATTGCAGAATTAAGAGACGCTTCATAGGCTTCGTCTGAGTAATCCTGACGTTTCTCCGGTTGCATGCCCAGCTTTTTAAGCAGGTTCATATCTGCATCGGCTTCCGGGTTCTCTGTGGTGAGTAGCTTATCGCCGTAGAAAATCGAGTTTGCACCGGCAAAGAAACACATCGACTGCATTTGCTCGTTCATTGCTGTACGACCCGCAGATAAACGCACATAGCTGTATGGCATCATAATACGTGCAACCGCAATGGTACGGATAAACTCAAAGTGATCTAAATCTTCAACGTCTTCAAGGGGGGTACCAGCCACTTTAACCAACATGTTAATTGGCACACTTTCTGGTTGCTTAGGTAGATTCGCTAGCTGCATAAGCAGGCCGTAACGGTCAGAGGCTTGCTCACCCATGCCTACAATCCCGCCCGAACAGACTTTCATACCGGCATCACGGACGTGATCGAGTGTATCCAGACGGTCCTGATAAGTACGTGTGGTAATGATCTGTTCGTAGTACTCAGGTGACGTGTCCAGGTTGTGATTATAGTAATCTAAGCCTGCTTCTCTGAGCGCATGTGCTTTGTCATTATCGAGTTTACCCAGGGTCATACATGTTTCAAGGCCCAGTTCTCTGACTTCGCGAACCATCTTTTCAATATAGGGCATATCGCGGTCTTTTGGATCAGACCAGGCTGCGCCCATACAAAAGCGCGTTGCGCCCTTTTCTTTAGCCACTTTGGCCTGTGCAACCACTTTTTCAACTTCCATCAGGCGTTCACGCTCCAGATCGGTTTTGTAGTGGCCCGACTGAGGACAATATTTACAATCTTCCGGACAAGCACCTGTTTTAATAGACAAGAGTGTAGAGATCTGTACTTCATTGGGATTAAAGTTTTTTCTGTGGATGCTCGCGGCATGAAACAACAGATCGTTGAATGGCATTTCAAATAGTGCTTTAACTTCTTTATGCGTCCAATCGTGACGTACTGTGCCCAATTCCATAATTATTCTCTTCTTTTGACTGACATTTTTTAGTCAGTTGTTATGACGGTGATTGGCTTAGTCTACTTCTTGCTTTACCATTGTCAACACAGACCACTTAAGCAAGGTTTACAAGTGAGCAATAATAACACTATTGATTTAGCCTTTGATAAAACCCATATCTGGCATCCCTATACCTCTATGCTGGATCCGCTGCCCGTTTATCCAGCTAGTCATACACAAGGTAATCGCATTCATCTGGAGACTGGCGAAGAATTGATTGATGGTATGGCATCCTGGTGGAGCGCTATTCATGGCTATAATCACCCGGATATTGTAACTGCAATCACTGAACAAGCAGGCAAGATGAGTCATGTGATGTTTGGCGGACTCACACATGCTCCCGCAGTTGAACTATGTAAAAAGCTAGTGGCCATGACTCCTGCACCACTGAATAAGGTGTTTCTGGCGGACAGCGGTTCAGTCAGTGTTGAGGTGGCAATTAAAATGGCCCTGCAGTACTGGTTAAGCCAGGGCCATAATCGCAAAACCAAACTTATGACGGCCCAAAAGGGTTATCATGGTGATACCTTTGCCGCGATGAGCGTGTGCGATCCGGTCAATTCCATGCACAGTATGTATCAGGGCTTCCTGCCGGAGCATATTTTTGTACCTGCACCATCCGGGCGTTTCAATGAAGGCGCTGTTGAAGAAGAATTACAGCAGCTCGAAGCGTCATTTGTCGCGCATCACCAGGATGTTGCAGCATTTATCATTGAGCCAATAGTGCAAAATGCTGGTGGTATGAATTTCTACCACCCGGACTACCTCAAAAAGCTCCGTACACTGTGCGATAAGTATGACGTTTTGCTGATCCTCGACGAAATAGCGACAGGCTTTGGTCGCACCGGAAAGTTATTCGCCTGTGAGCACGCCGATATCAGCCCAGATATTCTCTGCCTGGGTAAAGCCCTGACCGGTGGTACTATGACACTATCTGCAACACTTACCACTGATGAGATAGCCGTTGGGATCAGCCAGGGCGAAGCCAAAGTACTGATGCACGGCCCTACTTTTATGGGCAACCCACTCGCTTGTGCTGCCGCCAATGCCAGCCTGACACTATTGCAAAGTAATGTTTGGCAGCAGCACGTTCAGCGTCTGGAACAAAGTTTACGGATGCTTGAGCGTTGCGAAGCACTGGATGCCGTGCAGGATGTCAGAGTACTCGGCGCGATTGGAGTTGTTGAACTAAATCGCACAATTGACGTGGCAAAAATACAGCGCTTCTTTATCGAAAAAGGCTTATGGATCCGCCCGTTTGGCAAACTGATCTATCTGATGCCTCCCTATATCACATCGGATGAAGATATTGCATATCTGGCAGAAGGCATCTATCAGGCCATCGAGCAGGACGCATATTAATCAAGACCTGCACTGCAATAAAGTTCGACAAAAAATGCAAAGTTGGTAATTTTTTTGCCAATTTTGCAATTATTTACGATATTTCATCGATTGTACCTGAAATCATTTCACGGCTTTGTTAGACTAGGCGACTTTGATTGTAAATTCCGAATAAAGTCGAGAATCGAGCTACTATGCAACAAACCGTCAAATTGCAGCCAGCTGAAGCTTATCAGCCGCCCCGCTTTACTGTTTATCAACATCGTCAGATTGATAAAATTGAGCAACTTGAAAAACTGCCTGAGCACCTGCGCTTCCAGATGAAGGTGGTTGCAAACGTTTTCCCTTTCCGCGTTAATAACTATGTTATTGAAGAACTCATTGACTGGGACAAGGTGCCTAATGATCCCGTTTTCCAGCTTACTTTCCCGCAACGTGGCATGCTGGACGATGAGTCTTATGAAGAAATGGCAGCGCTGCTAAAGCGCGAGCATACGCCAGAAGAAGTCTTCGAGCTGTCGACTAAACTAAGACAAAAGCTCAACCCGCACCCGGCCGGTCAGATGGACAAAAACGTCCCGACCTTTGACGGAGAGCGTGTAGAAGGCATTCAGCACAAGTATAAAGAAACTGTCTTGTTCTTCCCGGCACAGGGCCAGTACTGTCACTCTTATTGTACTTTCTGTTTCCGTTGGGCACAGTTCGTAGGTAAAGCAACACGCTTTAACAACAACGATGAAGAGCTGCTGCACAGCTACCTTGAAGAGCATACCGAAGTCACCGATCTTCTTATGACAGGTGGCGACCCTATGGTAATGCGTACAGTAAAACTGCGTAAGTACCTCGAAGCGCTAAAAGAGCCGCGCTTTGATCACATTCGTACTATCCGTATTGGTACCAAATCTCTGACTTTCTGGCCATTCCGTTATGTCACAGATCCAGACGCACAAGACTTGTTGGCACTGCTCAAAGAGCTGGTTGATGCCGGAAAGCATGTGTCAATCATGGCACACGTTAACCACAAGCAAGAGCTGCGCACTGACATTGCTAAAGAAGCGATTAAGCTGCTACGTAAAACGGGTGCCCAGATCCGGACTCAAGCTCCGCTACTTAACCACCTTAACACCGACCCTGAAATGTGGTCTGAAATGTGGAAAGAGCAAACTCAGATGGGCATGATCCCATATTACATGTTCATTGAGCGTGACACCGGCGCCAAGCGCTACTTTGAGTTACCGTTGTACAGAACCTGGGAAATTTTCCGTGACGCTTATAAAGAGGTTTCGGGTGTAAGCCGGACGGTACGCGGACCTTCTATGAGTGCGGGTCCAGGTAAAGTCGAGGTATCAGGTGTGACTGAAATCAACGGTGAGAAAGTATTCGTGTTGCGTTTCATTCAGGCACGTAACCCGGACTGGGTTCAGAGACCTTTCTTTGCCAAATATGATGAAGAAGCGACCTGGCTGGACGGCCTCAAGCCAGCATTTGGCGAGGAGAAGTTCTTCTGGCAAGACGAATACGACGCCATGTAAGGGCATCATCAATGCATAAGAAAGCCGACATTCATGTCGGCTTTTTCTTTATTTAATAACCCATTGTTTTTGGTTACCATTCGAACATATACGCCATTTTGCTGATAGTTCTCAGAGCGACGCCATGTGTGTTGCGTTTGGCATATAAATGCTGCATCGACTTATCTTTGACTTCGCCAACAATCACTTCTTTTACCTGATATCCCATCGCCTGTGCAGCACTGGCATAGGCCACAAACTCCCAGCGTTTAATATTAGGGTTATCAGCTATCACCAGCGGGATCCCCTCAGCCATCGCATTAATAAAGCGTGCCAGATTCAGATTATGATATTCCGGTAACCTGAACTTCTCAAAATGGTACTCGCCTTGCTCATTATGAAAGTAATCATCTGTTGCACAAATGACAAATTGTGTCTCATCGCCTGCCACCAGCTCGTCTGCCAGCGCATAGGCGTAATGTGTTTTCCCAGAGCCAGGTAATCCCCGTAATATAAATGCCTGTTTCATCTATTGAACGACTTATATCCAGTTTTTCTTAGTAGTAGAGTGACATAATGCCATAATTTTCGCATTTAAGTAATTCATCAAGTACCTGCAAGCTGTTTTTTAGTATCGAATCACCAAACTACTCTCTATCTCCGGGAAGAATCAGCTCAAATGGTCAATTATCGAACTCACATCCCCTGTCAGTTGCCATTGGGTGTAAAAAAGCCCAAAGAAATTGCCTTACTCTGGCATTTGATGGTTTTTTTATGTGTCTATCGCAGGTAAGATACGACATAGCTGACTGCGCAAAAAGCGTGGTCATGGCAGTGAGTTAAACAACACACGCAACAGACTAATTATAAATAATCATTTTGGAGTAAAGATGAGCCACACAGCGATAACGGAGCTACTAGCAGGCACCGTTGCGGTAGACAGCCAGGTTACTGTAAAAGGCTGGATCCGTACACGACGCGATTCAAAAGCAGGTATTTCATTCCTAGCCGTCCATGACGGTTCTTGTTTCGATCCTATTCAAGCCGTAGTCCCTAATTCGCTTAATAATTATGAAGAAGTGACTCGTCTTACCGCAGGCTGCTCTGTAGCCGTTACCGGCGTTCTGGTTGCCTCTGAAGGTCAGGGTCAGGCATTTGAAATTCAGGCTAACAAGGTTGAAGTACTGGGCTGGGTTGAAAATCCGGATACCTATCCAATGGCCGCTAAGCGTCACAGTATCGAGTATCTTCGTGAGCATGCTCACCTGCGTCCGCGCACTAACGTAATTGGTGCAGTTACCCGTGTTCGTAACTGCCTGTCACAGGCTATCCACCGTTTCTTCCACGAGCGTGGCTACATGTGGATCAGTACGCCTATCATCACGGCAAGTGACTGTGAAGGTGCCGGTGAAATGTTCCGTGTTTCTACACTGGATATGCAAAATCTGCCACGTACAGACAAAGGTGACATCGATTACAGCGAAGATTTCTTCGGTAAAGAAGCCTTTTTGACTGTATCTGGTCAGCTAAACGGTGAAACCTATGCCAGCGCAATGTCAAAGATTTATACTTTTGGCCCAACATTCCGTGCTGAAAACTCCAATACATCACGCCACCTGGCTGAGTTCTGGATGGTTGAGCCAGAAGTTGCTTTTGCCGATCTGGACGACATCGCCGCCCTTGCTGAAGATATGCTGAAATATGCCTTTAAGGCCGTATTGGATGAGCGCCGTGATGACATGGAGTTCTTTGCCCAGCGTATTGAAAAGCAGGCTATCACGCGTCTTGAGTCATTTATCGACAAAGACTTTGCACAGGTTGACTATACCGATGCTATCGAGATCCTGAAAAACTGTGGTAAGAAGTTTGAATTCCCGGTTGACTGGGGCGTCGATCTGCAATCAGAGCACGAACGTTACCTGGCCGAGGAACACTTTAATGCGCCAGTCGTTATCAAAAACTACCCGCGCGACATTAAAGCCTTCTACATGCGTCAGAATGAAGACGGAAAAACCGTTGCAGCGATGGACGTTGTAGCACCGGGTATTGGCGAGATAATTGGTGGTTCTCAGCGTGAAGAGCGCCTTGATGTTCTGGATCAGCGCCTTGAAGAAATGGGTCTGGATAAAGAGGATTACAGCTGGTACCGCGACCTGCGTAAATACGGCACTGTGCCACACTCGGGCTTTGGTCTAGGTTTTGAGCGTTTAGTTGCTTACGTAACGGGTATGGGCAACGTCCGTGACGTTATCGCCTTCCCGCGCACAAAAGGCAGTGCAACCTACTAATCTTATTGAGTGTTAAAAAGCCCCTTTAGGGGCTTTTTTATATAAGCTGAACCTTATCGGGCTGCCACATAATTCTGACATGTACCCAATTCAGTATATCTGTGAGCATGACCCTCAGTCATAGGTGCAACACCATGTAATGGACCACCATTGACACGCCAGTTTTTCCCTTCAAAACTCACAACATCCCCTGTTTGGTAAACACTGGGGTATGGTTGCCAGGCGTCACTACAAGGCTGACACTTAGGTAGCACCTCGCCAATGGCATCTAACAACTTATTCTTGTCACCGCGTGCGTCCTGATGGAGTTCCCAGATAAAAATGCCAGGATAGCCATTGTCGGCAACAAATTGCGACTTTGTGCGAACCAATTCAGGGGTTTCCCAAAAGTGCAGATAATTATCCATTTCATAAAAGCCCGCGTTGTAGTCCACACCTACCCCATCAACAAAGGTTTCTACAATCTCACGCGCTGTGTACGTTATCACCGGGCCACTGACGCCATCAGGGAATGATTTGTTATAAAAAGGGATCCCCAGACTGGTTTTACTCACGTCGTACTTAGTGATCATGCTCTGGCTCCATTGCGCAGGATTCACCAGACCATCATGGATATACGACCAGGCTGCGTGATGGTTTTTCGGTGAGCCACCCCAGCCTCCGGTGTAGTCGTAGGCCATAAAGCGAATATAATCGGCATGCTCATCCAGATCTGGATGAAAATTAATGCCAGACCAGCCTCCAGCCTGAACATCTACGCTCACTTCAAGGTGTGCGGGTAATGCAGCTCTGAGGTCTTTGACCAGATTAAGCAAATAACCACTCTCAACCGGGTTTGGCTGGTTGTAGGTACTCCAGTCTTCCCAGTCGACATCGATACCGTCCAGGTTGTGTAGCTCAGCGTAAGCAACCAGGTTTGTTACCAGATTCGCTCTTGCCTGTTCGTCCATTGACAGGAAGTCAACCCCGGCACCGCCGACTGAAATCATTACACCGGTATTGTTAGCGTGCGCGTGTGCCACAATGTCATCAATATAGCGGTCGGCCTCAAGCGTGTTCAGCGTACCATCGGCATTAGGATAGGCAAATGCCACTATAATATGAGTGAGTTTATCAGTGGCCAGATCCTGAACATCCAGCTGACCACCCGCAGGATAATCCCAGGTGGAGTAAAAGCCTTCCACCCTTGGGCAAAATGAATCTTGTGCCCAGGCCGCCTGCGTTGACAGACCAGATATAGCTACAGCTAAAGTTAGACAGGTTTTCTTAAACATAACGTGCTCCATGTTGTATAAATATTAAACACAACAAATATCACGTTAACAAAAAATTTAAAAATGAAGATTTATAATAATGCCTTGCACCCGGGCGCATACTTATACACATTTTAGTGCGCCCTTGTCAGTGTAATATTCAATAATTCACTTACTCTTTGAATAGAAGTTCGCAAAAATGTAATCCCGCTCTTTGATACTTTCGTGGCAGCTGGCACACACTTTTTGTATCGCACTATCCGTGCCTTTACCCGCTAGCAGTACTTTACCTTGCTTATCGAACTGCACATATTCCCAATCACCGTGTGTAGGCGAGTAGCCTGGCTGACGTTTAATCATCATAGTGATTGTCAGAGCTTCGTGGGGCGACCCCGACTGAGAGGAAAAATTCTCTTTTAAAACAATCGTGCCCGGTGAGTAGGGCTTAAAGTTAGGCACAGGCTCTTCTTCGTCTTCATCCTCATCGTAATCCTGGTAGAGCCGCAAATACTCCAGATAGTTGCTTTCATACACTCTGACATCTTTATTCAGAAACACGACGATAAATTGCTGCCAATGTAATCCTGAGTGTTCAAACCCCGTTACGCGTGTCCAGTCTGTACGGTAATCGCTCAACTCAGCCTGATACTGTGGCGGTATTTTAAAGGGGTAAACCCCAAATGGATCTGCAATGACCTGGCCTGATGCAGCAATAAGACCAGCCGTCAGCGATAGCAAAACGCGTTTCATACGCTGCGCCTTATTTTAAAGTTAAACTTAAGTTGGCTCTGAGTTTTCCCTTGTACATCACTTCTACCGACTTTGCTTCTCCAGGAGAAAGCGTAACCTCGACCGGCTCATATTTAGGAATTTGTAACACAAACGTGCTGGCAGATCCGGCGTCTAAGTCGATTTTATAAGTTTTTTGTTTTTTCGTGAAAGGCAGTACCTGGTATGTGTCAGAATTCACGTTGGCAATGTAACTGCGCATTTTTGGGTGGATTTTGCACCCAATACGAGTCAGTGTATTTTCTGACCAATCAGCAGACACTTTGGTTGTCTGACCCTGATTCATTAAACCCACATCAAATTTCACACCTGAATTGGGATCATTGGCAAAAATATTATGCTGAAATTCATCTGAGTTTTTAAAGGTGATCTCACCATTTTTACCAACCACAACCACTTTTTTGTCGAACACCTTATTCGCCTGGTCTAGTTCAGCAGCTTTAGGCCCTGCCCCGTTTTTCGCATACAAAATACCTGCAAAAGGCGGCTTTTTAACAAAAGTAAGTTCACCGGTTAATGTGGCAGCCTGTGCGTTAAAAACCATGCACAGGCCCAGCGCTAGCATACGTTTAATCATGGTGTTTTTTCCTTTATTGAGGAATGATTGGTCGTTGGATCACAACGGGATCGGTCAACGCGGCCATAAAGGCAACCAAATCCGCCTTTTCCTGAGTTGATAGGTTGAGTGGCACAATGAGCGGGCTTACATTTTTTGTGCCCACAGCCCCCTTGTCATAGTGATCCACGACCTCTTCGAGCGTGCCCAATGAACCATCGTGCATATAAGGTGCACTCATAATAATATTTCTTAAACCTGGGGTTTTAAATGCCCCTTTGAATTGCGCACTTTTGTCCAGTTCGAAACGTCCGTTATCTTTATTATCTATTCCGATATTATGGAAGCTATCGTCTGTAAAATTTTCACCATCATGGCATTTGGTACACCTCCCCTTGCCGACAAAGACACTTAAGCCCCTGATTGCTGAAGGTGACATAGCAAATTTATTGCCCGCCAGATATTGGTCAAAGGGCGAGTTATCACTGATGATGGTTCTTTCAAAGGCGGCGATGGCCCGGCCGACATTTTCAAAAGAAATCTCGCCATAAATTTGCGCAAACTCGTCCCGATAGAACTTAACGTCTTTTAAACGCTTGACCACATCTTTGGGGGTCATTTGCATTTCCATATCAGATACCAGAGGCCCCAAAGCTTGTTCTTCCAAAGAAGCGGCTCTGCCGTCCCAGAAGAAAGTGACAGACCAGGCCAGGTTATACAAGTGCGGCGCATTTCGACCCAAGATATTTCCCCCACTACCAATGCCTTTGGCCAGACCGTCACTGAACCCCAGTTCAGGGTTATGGCACGTTGCACAAGACTGATTATGGTGCCGCGAAAGCCGGGTATCATAGAATAGCGTTTTGCCCAACAGGATCTCTCTATCGCTTGGCTCCTCATCATCCGGGTACTCAATGTCATCTTTATCGGGAGTGCCTAGCCCCCCTATGTTCACATCAACGTTGGCCCCTGCTTTCACGCTGGCTATGCAAATTGCTGCAATCAAAACCACTTTCAACGTGCTCATTTTCCCCCCTTCAACAACAAAGTTAAGGTTAATTTTTGAACTACAGCAAGGATTGACTATATTTTTCGATAATGCAAAAAAATAAACCCTATCACGCAACACCTGTTATATGAGTATTGCCTTATCAGCCAAGGCAGTTTCTTCGTGCTAGTTTATTAAGTGAGAACAGATGGATATATCACGCATCGTGCCAAGTATCGCGATACAAATGTTAATTGCATTTGGTATCATCACGTCGCTCGGTATCTTCAGTAATTTTTTCGTCTACCTGAATACAGGCTCTATCGGACAAAGCTTTACGCAATTTTCATCGGTGTCATTACCGCTGGTGAAAGCGAATTCAGATTTAAGAATGGCGATACTAGAAACTCAGATTTCTTTGAAAGAACAAATCATCACAGGAAACAGCCCCGAAGAAAGACGCAACTCCATCGCAGCCAGGCAAGCAGCCTGGAACAATATCGACAAGCACTTTGCGCAATTACAAGCACTGGCGCAGCAAACCGGCTTTGAAAATCGCATTTTAGGTACCATTGAACAAAACCTGCGCCTACTGAATTCCGAGCAACAAGTTGTCTCCGATATTAGTAATACTGTAGACAACGAGCCCGCAGTCAAAATTCTGGTCACCCAGGCCATTCCGCTGGCTGAGTCTATGGTGGGGCTGTTATCAGAGCTCATAGAGTCCGAGCTTGAAGAAGATCCCGACGAAGAGCGTATGGAGCTGTTTAAGCTCCTGGTTGACTCGAAAATGAGTTTTGCAACCGCGATCTCCGAGTTACGCGCCTTCCTGTTAACAAGAGAACAAAAAAACATAGACGGTTTCGATCAAGCCTGGTTTGTAAACAGCGATGCATTTGTCGCCATTTTGGATGATTACGAAGAGTTGTTCAGTGAAGCTCAACTGATGAAATGGAGCGCTTATAGTGAAGAGCGGGAAAAAATTGCGCCACTGACGATTTTAGCCTTTGAGAAACAAGCAAGTCCGGACGCAAACTTCGCCACCAAGCACTTACGCGAAGTGATTTCTCCGTTGACTAAACAAATCTTTGCGCAACTCAATGAACTAAACTCACATGTTGCTCAGGTATCTGCAAATGGGATTACCACCGTTGAAACCGCACTCAGCGATATGTTTATCGTCATTACAATCGCTTCCCTGATCACAGTGATTATTGCCAGTTCAATCAGTCTGCTGTTCAGTAACAAGCTCAAACAACGTATCCAATTGCTGCTGGAGCGAGCGCAAAATATTTCCGTCGGGAACTTTCAGACCAAAGAAAGCTACTTCTCAATGCACCATAAGGATGAATTAAATCAACTTTCGGAAAGCTTTAATCATATGACACTGTCGTTGTCTTCGACTATTTCAACAGTCCGACGGCAGTCAAGGCAGGTTGGACATTCAGCGCACCAGGTTGCAGCAATTGCGACCGAAATCAGCTCCGTCGCGAAAAGCGAAAATGACGGTTACAACCAGGTGATGCAGGTTATTGACTGTTTTATGGAGCTGCTGCACGAGTCAAGTAACGCCATAGAACAAAGCAAGGGCGTCCTGGACCAGGCCAGGCAGGAAGCCGACTCAGGGATCGCTGCTGTAAACAGTAATTTAGAAGAAATGAACAGGACAGTCGAAGTCGTTGAGGTTGCCTCCAAAGAAGTCGGAGAGTTACAGTCTGCCAGTGAGCAAATCGAAGCGGTAACAGATGCTATTTCAACAGTCGCAGATCAAACGGCACTGATCGCACTGAACGCCGCGATTGAAGCAGCCAGGGCTGGAGAACAAGGCAGAGGCTTTGCGGTTGTCGCCGATGAGGTCAGAAGCCTGGCAAAGCGCACAGCCGCCTCCACTGATGAAATCAGACAGGTCATTACACAACTACTGACTAAAGTGTCGGATGTCATCAATTTAATGACTAATATCATAGAGCAGGTCAATATTAGTAAAACGCGCTCTGACGAAAGTGGCCAGGCACTGAAAGCCATGACCCTGACGATTGACAGGATAGTCTCCGCCAATGAGCAAATCGCCGATCGGTCAAACCGTCAAAGTGATCAGATGATTGAAATGCAGCTGAAACTTCAGCACTTGTTTGCATCGCTCCAGCAAAATGCAGAAAAAGCCCAAATGGTCTCTATGATTGGCGGGGATTTATATCAGACGTCAGAGTTGGTCAATAACTTAATGGACAGCTTCTTCTTCGATGAAGATAAAGACTCCTATATTCAGCAACAGCACGAGAAAAGGCGCTCGGACAGAGTTGAAGCAAAAATAAAACTAAACATTGAAACAGGTGATCAGATCTATTCAACGATTACCCGGGAATTAAGCTGTGTTGGTTGTGGCGTTATTTTGAGTCAGCAGCTGAACCAGGAGCTGGATATTAACAGTACCGTAGTCCTGACCCTGTACGAACCAAAGAAAAATTACTCCGAATATATGCAACAGCAGCCACTAAAAATACCAGCCAAAGTAATCAGAAAAGAAGATCGCTCAGATGAACATGCCTACTATGGCTTAGAGTTCGATGTACGAGATGCTAACCAGGCTAAAGTATTGGAACAACTGTACGCATTTTTTGATGAGTAACGAAAAAATGTCGTAGTAGAGGCGATTTGTCTATTGACCCTAATGCAGTATCTCACAAGCTCTTGTATTGATTGTGGACACTGCTCAAAAAATCGTAAAAGAGGCTACATGCTTTAGTCATATACCTTCATATTTACTAGCTTATAAGCATTTCTGTAAGGGTAACCCGTCTGACAGTCACCAGCACCATTGGCCCAGACCTTCTTTCCGGACATTTGTGCTGCTAGTAGCATAGAAAATAGCGCCTTTTCATACTCAGAGCTCAGCGGCAGATAGTAACGTGAACCACAACTAGAGTTTGGTTTGCTAAAATCAACTAAAATGATGTTGTTAGCGCCTGACAGCGTAACGGTACCAGACGTTTCCTTAGAAGCGAGTACAAGGTTAGGTAAGAGCAAAAGTAGTAGTAATAGTTTTTTCATGGTTATCTCCTTTAAATATAAAAGAGGCTGCTAAACTAAGCAGCCTTAGTACTGAAATTAAAGAACTTCCAGTAATTCAACATCAAAGATCAGAGTTGAGAATGGTGCAATTGAAGCACCAGCACCACGCTCGCCGTAAGCAAGGTCATGCGGTACATATAGACGCCACTTAGAGCCAACAGGCATTAGCTGTAGTGCTTCAGTCCAGCCTTTGATTACGCCGTTTACCGGGAATTCAGCTGGCTGACCACGCTCGTAAGAGCTATCAAATACGGTGCCGTTGATCAGTGTGCCATGGTAGTGAACACGAACTGTAGAATCAGCAGCTGGCTTGTCGCCCTCACCGGTTTCGATTACTTCGTACTGCAGACCAGACTCAGTTACAGTGATTTCAGCGCGCTTTGCATTTTCTTCCAGGAATGCAGTGCCTTCAGCAGCCAGTACTTTGGCTTCTTCTTCACGACGCTTTTGAATTTCTGCATTGATTTTTTCGAATGCAGCCTGGATCTCAGGGATTTCTACACGGAATGCTTCACCGGCGTAGGCATCTTTCATACCTTCGAATACCGAGTTCAGGTTCAAACCTTCAAATGGGTTAGACTTAAGCTGTTCACCCATTTGCAAACCAATACCATAACTTGCCTTTTCAGCATCTGTGTTGAATAAATCTGACATATTAGATCCACTTATTTATCAGTTTAAAAGAAGCGGCAGTGTATCACAGCGTACTGATGACTAACAGGGAGGTGAATAACTTTATAAAACAGCGCGCAAAGGCGCTGTCAGTCAGTTCAGTGGAAAGGCCACACTTACCATGCAACCTCACAGCTTGATTGGATAGCCTAGTCTTACTGGGCTTTATTTTGGTTTTTAAGCTTAAACTCTCTGACGATGAAAGTCGCAAACGGTAAGCTCAATGTCAACCCAATGATTAATTCGTTGCTATAGCCTGCGAGCCGCTCTGTAAAATAACAACCGAAACCTACGACCCCAAACGCAGCAATCACCACACTGGCAATCATAGGCAGCAGCTTTTCGTATTTAGTGATGATATGACCAACTAACAAGTTAAAAGCGAAGGTATATAGCAAAGTAATCCAGATGCTGGGATACGCTTGCCCATCAATTGCCAAAACCAAAGCTGCCTGCAAGCCGCTCAAATAGAAAAAACTAAAGATCACCCATAACGAACTATGAATAACAACCTGTTTAGTCATCACTGCCTCCGAACGAAAAAAACCGCCGTATAGGCGGTTTTGGGAATGAGGTGGCGGAGAGATAGGGATTTGAACCCTAGATACGCTATTAACGTATGCCGGTTTTCAAGACCGGTGCTTTCAACCACTCAGCCATCTCTCCGTTGTTGGCGCGCATTCTATGGTGCCAGGATAAAAAAGTAAAGCCCTAATTCAGCTTTTTGCAAAACTCACTGGCTAAATGGCTACCTTTTATACATCGAAGGGACATCAGCAGGGTTATTGCTCGCGCATCAATAGTACTGCTTGGGTCTTCTGGCGACCCAGGCGCCTATGACACTTAGCCCAACACACATAAGTATCACTAATGCCATATCAACAATACCTTGTGTCGGATCTATCACCGGGTGAAGGTTTTCCAACAACACAGGGATAACTGACATAACAGCAACACAACTGAGCACTTTAAACGCGCGACTAAAATCAAAGCGTCGACTATAACTCATCCAACTGGTTAAAATGAGCAGGAAACAGGCAGGTGATAACAGCGCCAACCAAACTTCACTAATGTGAGGTAACATAATGCCTGTTGAAATACACCCTAATACACCCCAAACAATCCAGGTCCACCAATTCTCCCGCTCTTTCAAAAATAGATTGCCCATTACTATTCTTCTTATAATTGTGTTCTGAGACTGCCAGACAATAGCCTAACAAAGATTCAGGTCACAAAACAACCGCAGGACGAATAATTCGTGCACTAAGTTCCCCTTTTAATGACATGTATCATTATATTGCTCCTCGCACACTAATGAATGATGTATCTACTTAGTTTCATGTGCCAAAAACTCACTCTCCAATATCTTCATTCCACAGTTCTGGGCGGGTTTTAATAAATTCATCCATCATTTCGATACATTCAGCGTCCTGGCGGACTTCGAGCTTAACGCCATGCTCTGCAAGCAAGGTCTCGCTACCCATAAAGTTCTTGTTTTCACCAATCACAACATTGGGAATGCCATACAACAAGATTGTCCCGGAGCACATGGGGCACGGTGACAGGGTCGTATATAAAGTGCACTCTTTATAAACTGATGCACTTAGGCGACCGGCATTTTCCAACGCATCCATTTCACCATGCAAGACGGTGCTCCCCTTCTGCACCCTCTGATTATGCCCACGCCCGATTATCTGACCTTTGTGAACCAGGACAGAGCCGATCGGGATCCCACCTGTACCAAGCCCTTTCTTCGCTTCTTCAATTGCCGCAGCTAAAAACTTATCCATCATTGTACTCCTGATGTTGGCTATACCAATCCGCATAAATCAGATATCAGTCCAAAAAAGAAAACCTGTCGCTTTGATGCCACACGCAGTGTTCTGTACTCAATGAGACCATAACGCTCCACAAGGACTGGCCATTATTCTGGCTCGTTCAGTCATATCCAGATTGCTGTTACTCGGTTTAAAAGCTGTGCAGCTAACACAGCATCATTTAAACTAGCACTCAATTGAGGATAAAATAAGAATAACCCAGTCCAGATTATGCCAATTTGCTTAATTATGTGATCTATTTTGAGGAGAGAAAATAGGGTCAATAACACCGCTCCCGCGGCCTGCTATCGCTGAGGCACCTACATTCCTATAGGCGAGGCAAAAATTTGCGAACTCATACCTTAGTAAAGGTTCTAAATGAGAAGTTTTTAACGCTGTTAGCATCCTATTTGCTCCCTCAAATAGACCAGGTGTTAAGTGAAATTGGTATTAATCCCCGTGACTGCTAGGCTGCATCCCAGTTACCTGGGAGCCTGGTACCTGTAAGCTTGGTTAAGCTGCTGAGCTTGCAAATCATTTATTACACCCTGCTTATTCAATACAGCAATGATTGAACCCGGCTTACGAGCCAAGGTAACAGCGATTTTATCAATCTCTACGTTCCCTTTATATTGCTCAAGTACCTGCTTTATATCGTCGTCAGACCAAGGTAAGCCGTAATTCTCGGGCAATCCTTTATCCAGGTTGTCCTGTTGTTTTTGAGCCAGGGTTTTCTTTACCTTTTTCGGTTTTGGCTGCCACTGTAAAGACTGGAAAAGTGCTCTGATCACATCGGGATGGTTATACGGCGACTGTGCGGGCAGGATTTCTCCTGTGATAGGGTCAATGCCATTGGCGAGGCCATATACTATACTGGTAACTTGTTGCTGGTCCATATCTGCTCCTTGATTTAAAAAATAACAATGCGTCAACTTCCTGTAATACCAATTTGCTTAATTAAGTGATCTATTTTGAGGCGAGAAAATAGGGTCGAAAACACCGCTCCCGCGTCCTGCTACCGCTGAGGCACCTACATCCCTATAGGCGAGGCAAAAATTTGTGAACCTATGTCTAAGGTATAAGGTTCTAAATGAGAAATTTTTAACGCTGTTAGCGTCCTATTTGCTCCTTCAAATAGACCAAGTATTAAGTGAAATTGGTATAATAATATCAGTGTAGCAGGCTTGTCTGAGTTAGGTTATTTTTCCGCTAATGCGTACCGTTCCAACAAGGTTTAAGAAGCAAAAAGTGAGAGTGGAAAGTATTACTGCAACCGAGTCCAATTAATTTAGGTTGCAAGACCAGCTAGCTGGCACAAGCTGGTCTGAAATAAGACGAAGTTTACAAACCCTTAATTGATTCGTTGATAGCGCTCAGAGCCTCAACTGGATCAGCGGCCTGAGTGATTGGTCGGCCAACAACAAGATAATCACTGCCCGACTTTATCGCCAGTTCCGGCGTCATGATCCGCTTCTGATCTCCTGCATCACTGCCTGCAGGTCTTATTCCTGGTGTTACTAAACAAAAGTCACTGCCCAATTCAGCCTTAAGTGTTTGCGCTTCCTGTGCTGAACAGACAACGCCATCGAGGCCAGACTCTTTAGCAAGCTTCGCTAAATAAACCACCTGCTCCTGAGGGGTCTTATCTACACCGAGTTTGCTCAGTTGTGCCTGATCCATACTGGTCAACACGGTGACCGCAATCAGCAGAGGTGCTTTATCACCATAGGCTTCCAGAGCTTGTTTCGCTTTGCTCATCATTTCAGTGCCACCGCTGGCGTGTACATTGACCATCCACACACCTAGCTCTGCAGCAGCTGTGACCGCCTTCGCAACTGTATTTGGAATGTCGTGAAACTTCAAATCAAGAAACACGTCAAACCCTTTGTCAATAAGCTTAGAGACAAACTGAGGGCCGAAATAGGTAAACATTTCCTTTCCGACTTTTAAACGACATTCATCAGGAGAAAGCTGGGATACAAACGCCAGCGCAGCAGCTTCATTGTCGTAATCCAGTGCAATTAGCACCTTTTTCATTTCTGTGTTTGACATAGTTGATCTATTTCGCCTTATAAAATATCGATGTTTTAATACCCGTCCACACCCTGACTTGGCAAAATAGATTCCCAAGACTTACAGGAGGGACATAACCAATAAAGTTTATGACTGGTAAACCCACAATTGCGGCACTGGTAGTCTGGCTTTGTTTCAACGTAGGCAGAGACCAGATTGTCGACTTCATTTAATACCGACTGAAACTTATCCTGCCTTGTGGCAAGCAGCTTTAATAGAAAACTGAACCCTCGGATTGAAGGTTCCCGCTTTAAACTGTCAGTGAGATAATCCACAGCTTGCTGAGTATGCCCCGCTTCCACCAACCCCTCGCAATGCTTTATTTTTACCAGTACACCACTGGTTTTCAGCAAATCGTTGACCAGCGTATGGAACTCATGCTCGATATTGAGACGCTGATAACAGACATGCAAATCTTGCAGCACTAGAGGAATGGCACAGGGAAACTGTGAAACCAGCTTACGCCAGTAATAAATGGCTTTAACATTATCTTCTTTGCTAAGCGCATCATGCCCTAATTCATACAGCGGCCTGATCGTCGTTCTCGGCAACTTAAGTGCGCGCTCCAGGTAATCAGTGAGATAATCTGAGGTTTCTTGCTCAGAAGCCTGATTTTCAAGTGCAGCTTCACAATAAAAGTTAGCAATTGCAGCACAGTAAATTTGTTCGGTAAATAGCTCGGCGTGACTCTCATACATATTCACACCCTTTTGCCATTCCCGGGTTTGCGAATAAAGTTGTATAATGGGCGTCAACGCCTCTTCATAGTCCGCTTTAACTAACGCAACCAAATGCTCCTCAGCGCTGTCTAGTAATCCCGCCATAATATAATCTTCAGCGAGAGCCAACTTACAGGACTGGATGACCTGTATGTCCAGGCTAGGTTGTTTAAGAAGCAATTCATGGATTCGGATGGCTCGGTCGAGCTCACCTCTTTTGCGGAATAAGGTGGCGAGTATGAGGTAGTGCTCAACAGAATCAGCACTCACCTCTAGTAACTTAATCAGGTGTTCAAGGCCCTGATCTTCTTCTCTATCTAAAAGAAACTTTAACCCTTTGCTGTATTCTGAGGTAATTTTCCGGTTTTGTTCATGGGCTTGATTTTTAGCACTGTTTTTCCCCATGACATAGCCATAAGCAGCTGCTACCGGAAGCAATAGGAAAAGTAACTCAATCATTTACTGCTTTGCGCTTGTATCGATTGATTAACTCTCTGCTGTTGGCGAATTTGCCTCTTTAACTGTGTTATCTTGCCAATGCTCAGTAACAGCCCTAGCACTAAACCAAATACAACACATAAGCTTATTAAACTGGCCAACGGTACCTCTGAACTGGCGATGATATAGTCAACTTTTACTATGGCTGGATTTTGAGTACCCAACACAAAAGCGATTATCACCAGTATCAAAAATAATCCTTTTCTTACTACCTGGATCAAACGTTACCTCATTAATCAGTTTTCTAGACTGGCGTTCACGCGGTCACGAAGCTCTTTACCAGGCTTAAAGTGAGGTACGTACTTCCCATCCAGCTCAACGGTTTCACCTGTTTTCGGGTTACGACCAGTACGAGGTGAGCGATAGTGGAGAGAAAAGCTGCCAAAGCCGCGGATTTCGATACGATCTGAGCTTGAAAGTGAACCTGCCATCTGCTCTAAAATCTCTTTTACCGCATTCTCAACGTCTTTGACTGGGACGTGAATATGTTGCTCAGCAAGTTTTTCGATTAGTTCTGACTTTGTCATAGCGTTTCCTTTAGATAAAAAAGAAGGGCAAAAGTGCCCTTCTATTCAAGACTGAATATTAGTCTTTTTGAGCGTTTTTGAAAGCTGCAGCCATTGCATTTTCAAATGCTGGCTCTTCTTTCTTCAGCTTCTCAAGCGCTTCTTTCTCTTCAGCTTCGAAGATAGCTTTAACAGATAGGCTGATAGTACGGTTCTTACGATCAACACCTACGAATTTAGCTTCAATCTCGTCGCCTGCAGAAACAACGCTAGTTGCGTCTTCGATGCGCTCTTGTGCGATGTCAGCAACACGGATGTAACCTTCAACGCCTTCGATAAGCTCAACAGTTGCGCCTTTCGCGTCAACGTCTGTCACTTTACCTTTAACAATAGCACCTTTTTTGTTTGCGTCTAGGTAGTTATTGAAAGGATCAGCTTCGATTTGCTTAACGCCTAGTGAGATGCGCTCACGCTCTGGGTCAACCTGAAGAACGATTGCAGAGATCTCGTCGCCTTTCTTGTATTCACGTACAGCTTCTTCGCCAGGCGTGTTCCAAGAAATGTCAGACAGGTGTACAAGACCGTCGATACCACCGTCAAGACCGATGAAGATACCGAAATCAGTGATAGACTTGATCTTACCAGTAACTTGGTCGCCTTTGTTCTGTAGACGAGCAAATTCCTGCCAAGGGTTAGCTTTACACTGCTTAAGACCAAGAGAAATACGACGACGCTCTTCGTCGATTTCAAGAACCATAACTTCAACAGTGTCACCTAGTGAAACAACTTTTGAAGGGTGGATGTTCTTGTTAGTCCAGTCCATTTCAGACACGTGTACCAGACCTTCTACGCCTTCTTCGATTTCAACGAAACAACCGTAGTCAGTTAGGTTAGTAACACGACCAGTTAGCTTAGCGCCTTCTGGGTAACGACCAGCGATAGCTGCCCAAGGATCTTCACCAAGTTGCTTAAGACCTAGAGAAACACGAGTCTTCTCTTTGTCGAACTTAAGAACTTTAACAGCGATCTCGTCACCAACATTTACGATTTCACTTGGGTGCTTAACGCGCTTCCAAGCCATGTCAGTGATGTGAAGTAGACCGTCAACACCGCCCAGATCTACGAACGCACCGTAATCTGTAAGGTTCTTAACGATACCTTTAACTTCTTGACCTTCAACAAGGTTAGCCAGCAGCTCTTCACGCTCTTGTGAGTTTTCAGACTCGATAACAGCACGACGAGAAACAACTACGTTGTTACGCTTCTGGTCAAGCTTGATTACTTTGAACTCAAGCTCTTTACCTTCAAGGTGTGTTGTGTCACGTACTGGACGAACGTCAACAAGTGAACCAGGTAGGAATGCACGGATTGAATCAACTTCAACAGTGAAACCACCTTTAACTTTACCATTGATGATACCAACAACAGTTTCTTGTTCTTCACAAGCTTTCTCAAGGCGGATCCAAGCTTCATGACGCTTCGCTTTCTCACGAGAAAGGATAGTTTCACCGAAACCATCTTCGATTGCGTCAAGTGCAACATCTACTTCGTCGCCAACTGCAACTTCTAGTTCACCAGCAGCATTTTTGAATTGCTCTGCAGGGATTGCACTTTCAGACTTAAGGCCAGCATCAACAAGAACAATGTTGTTCTCGATTGAAATAACAGTACCTTTAACGATAGAGCCTTGCTCTGCTTCAAAACCCTTTAGGCTTTCTTCAAATAACTGCGCAAAATTTTCTGACATACTAAATACGTCTCATAAATAAACATTCCAATTAGCAACCATGCTGCATGGGGTGGTTAATATAACGTCGGCCTCCTGCCAACGCAGTAAAAAATCTAGCTTGATGCAGGTAACTTGCCGGCAGCAATGGTGTCCTGCACTAACGTAGTGACTTTCGTAAACACCTGTTCCGCATCTAATTCCGTTGTATCGAGTACGATAGCATCGTGTGCCGGCACCAAAGGCGCGACCTTACGGTTCATATCTCGATCATCACGAGCTTCAATCTCGATTAAAAGACCATCTAGTGTAACATCCAGCCCTTTATCCTTCAACTCCAGATAACGACGTCTTGCACGTTCTTGCGCGCTGGCTGTTAAATAAATTTTTAGTTCAGCTTGAGGGAAAACAACCGTTCCCATATCTCTGCCGTCCGCGATCAGACCTCTTTCACTACGAAAAGCCCTCTGACGACGCAACAAAGCTTCACGAACCCGAGGTAATGCAGCGATTTTAGACGCTGCTGCACCGACCTCTTCATTGCGGATCGTGTGAGTGACGTCCTCACCTTCAAGGATCACTTTAATTTTTTTCGTCACACCGTCTATCGGAAACTGAACGTCCAAATTCGCGGCGAGAGGTACTAAAGCCTCTTCGTTATCGAGTGCAATATGATGATGAATAGCAGCTAAAGACAAAACGCGGTAAATTGCACCACTATCCAACACGTCCCAATCAAGCTTCTCAGCTAATAAACGACAAACCGTTCCTTTGCCCGAGCCGCTTGGGCCGTCTACGGTGATTACTGGCATGACAGCCTGCATTTAAACCTCCCGAAATGCACACCAAAAATTAACTGCGGTATTATACGCAAGTTTACTGAATAGATCCTTATTGACATGTAACTTTTTGTTTGATTAAAAATTTACGCAAAGAAGCAGGCAAGAACCAAAAGCGCAGGCAGCTAGACTAAACGGACGCTGCCTGCCATTGGCCGACTACAAGCTTTGTAGGTTACCCCACAAGAACCGACAGCCGTTATTGACTGACTGAAGAGAGAACCTCAAAGTAAGTCGGGAAGGTTTTAGCGGTACAGCCAGGATCATTAATGATCACATCGACACCACCCACGGCCACCATAGAAAAACACATCGCAATACGGTGATCGTTATAAGTATCAATTTCTGCCAGGTTAAAAGTCTCAGGTGGTGTGATTTCAATGAAATCATGCCCCTCTGTCACCTCTGCACCGATTTTTTTAAGTTCTGTTGCCATGGCATACAAGCGATCGGTTTCTTTGACACGCCAGTTGTAAATATTACGGATGGCCGTTTTTCCCTTAGCAAACAAAGCTACAGTTGCCAGTGTCATTGCGGCATCCGGGATCGCATTAGCATCAATATCCACCCCGTTTAATTCCCCTTTGCGAACAACGAGTTTTTCATCATGCCAGTCAATATCAGCGCCTACCTGCTCCATCACAGAAGCAAACCCTATGTCGCCCTGAACACTCTTGCGTCCAACACCATTAATTTCAATTTCACCGCCAGCGATGGCTGCTGCTGCAATAAAGTAAGACGCCGATGATGCATCACCTTCTACCATGATACTGCCCGGAGAAACATAACCTTGCTGCCCTTTAACATGAAACACCTGGTAGTTATCATGACTAACAGTAACGCCAAACTGCGCCATAACACCGAGTGTAATGTCAATATAGGGCTTTGAAACCAACTCCCCTTTAATTCGAATTGTGCTGTCCTTAACAAACAAAGGCGCAGCCATCAGTAATGCGGTTAAAAACTGACTTGATATGCTACCGTCAATTTCTACTTCGCCGCCCTCAATTGCATCGCCATTAATCTGTAACGGTGGGTAATCCTTATTTTTTAGATATTTGATATCGGCGCCCAGTGCATGTAACGCATCGACCAGGTGACCAATGGGTCGCTCTTCCATTCTAGGTTCACCAATCAATGTAAATTGCCCCTGACTTGCCGCTAGTACAGCTGTGAGTGGTCTGAAAGCAGTGCCAGCATTGCCCAAAAATAAAGCTTCAGATGGTGTTTTGAAGCGCCCGCCTTGGCCGTAAACACGAGCTGACGTTTTGTCTTCGTTCAACTCAACATTGACGCCCATCTCAGAAAGCGCAAGGAGCATGTGGCGTATATCGTCACTGTCGAGCAAATTATTCACTTGTGTAACACCATCGCACAACGCGGCTAGCAGTAACACACGGTTTGACAAGCTTTTCGAGCCTGGCAGCGTGACACTGCCATTTACTTTGTCTATGGCGCTTAGTCTAAGCTGTTCCATTAGCTGTTCTCCTTGGCAAATTTCTCCATAAACGCAATCAATGCTTTAATGCCTTCAATTGGCATAGCGTTGTATATACTGGCACGCATGCCTCCTACGAAGCGGTGACCTTCCAAAGCAATCAAACCATTGTCCTCGGCTTGTGCCAAAAACTGCTCGTTTAAAGATTCATCATGCAACCAAAACGGTACATTCATCAAAGAACGACAATGTTTAGCCACCTTGTTCAGATAGAATGACGAACCATCAATGTAATCATATAAAAGCGCGGCTTTTTCTTTGTTATGCGCTTCCATGGCTTTGACGCCACCAATTGATTCAAGATATTTGAATACTTCAGCAGCCAGGTACCAGGCAAAAGTAGGTGGCGTGTTGTACATACTCTGCTGTTTTGCTTCGATTGCGTAGTCTAGGATGGCGGGTCTTGGCAGGCCCTCACGCTCAAGCAATGTCTTACGCACAATCGCAATGCTCAAGCCTGACGGACCAATATTTTTCTGCGCCCCGGCATAAATTAAATCAAAATCGTCAACGTTCATTTCGCGCGACAAAATATTTGATGACATGTCTGCAACGATCGGCGCGGTTGGATGCTTAGGCACTTCAAACAACTCAATACCATCAATTGTTTCATTAGGACAGTAATGAATAAATGCTGCATTTTCAGGTAGGTTCCACTGTGAAACAGGCAAGACATCAAAGGTACCATCCTGATCCCGGCGAATGTCAATAGACTCTACCTGAGTAAACTTTTGGCCTTCTTTCGTTGCACCGCAGGACCAAATTCCGTTCTCGATGTATACGCCGGGCGCGTCGTCCTGATGCAGGTTTAGCGGAACCGCGGCAAAATGGCCTCGACCTCCCCCATGCATAAACAGAACTTCAAACTCATCCGAAATATTCATCAGACGACGCAAGCTCGCCTCACATTCTCGCGCCAGTTCTAAAAACGGCGCAGAACGGTGACTGATCTCCATCACAGAGACCCCTAAATTTTGCCAGTTAATAAATTCTTGTTGGGCTTTTTTCATAACAGCAGGTGGCAACATCGCCGGTCCTGCACAAAAGTTATAAACGCTCATAGTTTCCTCATTCCAGTTTTTATACTGCACCAGGCAGTGTACTATTTATTTTTAACGGGCACACACTGTGTGATGTTACGTGCCCTGAATATACCTCGGAGAATAAAAAAGCGGCCTAAGCCGCTTTTTTAAATTGAACCAGATTACTCTGGCGCCTGTTCATCAGTATCAGGCGTTTCAACAAGCTCTGCTTCCCCTTCCAGGGTGTCGTCGATTTCGATCTCTTCGATACGTTGTAAACCAACTACCTGCTCGTCGTCAACCGTTCTGATCAGGATAACCCCCTGGGTGTTACGCCCTACCGTTGAGACCTCATTGACGCGAGTACGAACTAGGGTACCACGGTTCGAAATCAGCATGATCTCGTCGTTATCTTGCACCTGTACTGCACCAACAACTCGGCCATTACGATCTGTAACTTTAATCGAAACAACCCCTTGCGTTGCGCGGCTCTTAGCCGGGTACTCTTCAAGCGGTGTGCGCTTACCATAACCATTTTCAGTTACAGTCAGAATAGCGCCGTCGTTCTTAGGTACAATCAATGACACCACTTTGACGTCATCCGGCATCTTTATACCACGTACACCGGTTGCTGTACGACCCATAGGACGCAGCGCCAGCATTTCTTCACCCGTTTCAGGGTCAATCTTCACTTCACCGGTCTCTGAGTCGCGCAGCTTTTCATTAAAGCGTACAACTTTACCATGATCAGTGAACAACATGATGTCGTTATTACCATCTGTGATGTCAGCACCAATCAGGTTGTCACCGTCATTCAGATTAATGGCAATAATACCGCTTGCACGTTGACGACTGTATGCGGTTAACGGTGTCTTCTTGACAACACCATTGGCGGTAGCCATCAGGACAAACTTATCATCTTCGTACTGTTTGACCGGCAATATAGTGGTGATACGTTCATCCGCTTCAAGCGGTAATAAGTTTACTATCGGCTTACCACGCGCGGCACGAGATGCCAGTGGCAACTGGTACACTTTCAACCAGTACAAACGTCCTGAGGTTGAGAAACACAAAATTGTATCGTGAGTATTTGCAACCAGCAGACGTTCAATGAAGTCTTCATCTTTCATCTTAGTTGCGGCTTTACCCTTACCACCACGACGCTGTGCTTCGTAATCAGACAGAGGCTGATACTTTACATAACCTTCGTGAGACAAGGTGACAACCACGTCTTCTTCGTTTATCAGATCTTCCAGGCTAATGTCATGTGCAGCTGCAGAAATCTCTGTACGGCGCTCGTCACCATAGTTTTCTTTGATCTCAGCCAATTCGTCGCGGATCACTTCCATCAGACGATCAGGTGAAGACAAAATCAAGAGTAATTCTGCAATGAGATCCAGTAACTCTTGATATTCGCCAAGGATCTTTTCGTGCTCCAAGCCTGTTAGCTTGTGTAAGCGTAAATCAAGAATAGCCTGGGCCTGTTGTTCAGACAGGTAGTACTGGCCATCACGGATCCCCAGCTCAGCATCAAGCCAGTCTGGACGCGCGACATTTTCTTCACCAGCACGCTCAAGCATTGGGCGCACTGAACCCAACTCCCACGGACGAGACGTCAATGCAGCCTTCGCTTCTGCTGGAGTCGGTGACTTACGGATAAGCTCAATGATTGGGTCAATATTGGCTAGCGCAATTGCCAGACCTTCCAGCGTGTGTGCGCGATCGCGAGCTTTGCGCAAGTCGTATACAGTACGGCGAGTTACAACTTCACGACGGTGGACAATAAAGGCCTCAAGCATTTCTTTGAGGTTGAAACACTTCGGCTGATTGTTGTCCAGCGCAACCATGTTGATACCAAACACAGTTTGTAGCTGAGTCTGAGCATACAGGTTGTTCAGTACCACTTCGCCCACTTCACCACGCTTGATCTCAATAACAATACGCATACCGTCTTTGTCAGACTCATCACGTAGTGCACTGATCCCTTCTACCTTTTTGTCTTTCACCAGCTCCGCGATTTTTTCAATCAAGCGTGCTTTGTTGACCTGATATGGGATCTCGTTAACGATGATGGTTTCTTTACCGGTTTTTTCATCGGTTTCGATTTCAGCACGGGCACGGATATATACTTTACCGCGACCGGTTTTGTATGCTTGCTCGATACCTTTCTTACCATTAATGATAGCCGCAGTCGGGAAATCAGGTCCCGGAATATAATCAATTAGCTCATCGATAGTAATATCTGGATTTTGGATCACAGCCAGACAGCCATTGATCACTTCAGTCAGGTTATGAGGTGGGATGTTTGTCGCCATACCAACCGCGATACCCGAAGAACCATTAACCAGCAGATTAGGTACTTTTGTTGGTAACACGTCAGGAATTTGCTCAGTGCCATCATAGTTTGGCACATAATCTACGGTTTCTTTGTCCAGATCAGCCAGCAGCTCATGAGACATTTTTGCCATACGTACTTCGGTATAACGCATCGCAGCCGCAGAGTCTCCGTCGACTGAACCAAAGTTACCCTGGCCATCCACCAGCATATAACGTAATGAAAACGGCTGAGCCATACGAACAATGGTGTCGTAAACTGCGCTATCACCGTGTGGGTGGTATTTACCGATCACGTCGCCCACAACACGGGCTGATTTCTTATAAGGTTTGTTCCAGTCGTTACGCAACTCGTTCATCGCGAATAGCACGCGACGATGCACAGGCTTCAGGCCATCACGGACGTCAGGTAAAGCACGTCCAACGATGACGCTCATCGCGTAATCAAGATAGGAATTTTTCAATTCGTCTTCGATATTGACCGGGAGGATTTCATTGGCAAGATCAGTCATTTAATACCACTTTCCTTCAGAGTCTTTTCCTTTTGTGTCACACTATAGACATCAAAAGGTTCAATTATTATTAGTTCGACTGAGGATACTATCATAGTTTCTGGGCTAATGCAGTGGCTAAATGACTCGGAAATTTCATCCAATACCGATAGAATGCGCTCAGTTCAACGAGGAAGTTTTTTATGACCGAACATCAAAATGTGGATTTAAGTGAAATTGCAAAGTTTGAAGAGATAGCTGAACGTTGGTGGGATCGCGAAGGCGAATTTAAACCACTGCATGACATTAATCCGTTACGGCTAGACTTTATTAACGATCGCTGTGGTGGTTTGTTTGAGAAAAAAGTGCTCGATGTTGGCTGTGGTGGCGGTATTCTGACAGAAAGCATGGCAAAAATGGGCGCTCAAGCGCATGGCATTGACCTCGGTCAGGAGCCACTGAATGTTGCGAAACTACACGCGCTAGAAGCAGGCGTTAAAATTGATTACCGCAAAGTATCAGCAGAAGAATTTGCCGCACACCATAGCGCACAATTCGATGTTGTCACTTGCATGGAAATGCTTGAGCATGTACCCGATCCGGCTTCTATTATTGCAGCTGTTGCAAAAGCAGCAAAACCAGGTGCCGACGTGTTTTTCTCAACATTGAACAAGACACACAAAGCATTTTTGCTTGCAGTTGTCGCGGCTGAACGCGTGCTGAAGATGGTTCCCCCGGGCACCCACGACCATAACAAGTTTATCCGTCCCTCGACCCTGATAGGCTGGGCCGAAGCCGAAGGATTGAAAGTACGCCGCGCTGCTGGTATCAATTATAACCCATTTGGTAAAACCTTTACGCTGACGAATGACGTCAGTGTCAATTACCTCCTCCACTTTGAGAAACTCGCATGACACAGGCTGTAATATTTGATCTCGACGGTACCCTGCTCGACACCAGTGATGATCTGGGCGCCGCACTCAATCACGTTTTAAAACAGCACGAAATGGCCGAGGTATCACGCTCGGTATATAGCCCCGCTATTTCCAATGGTGTAAAGGCGTTGCTGGAAGTCGGGTTTGGGGAGCACCTCAGTAAATTCGACTTTGCAGCATTAAAACAACAGCTACTGGACCATTACGCACAACACATCGCTGTCCACTCGTGCTGCTTTGAGGGCATTGAAACTTTGCTTCAAACCTTATTAAGCAGAGAAATTAAAATTGCGATTATGACCAATAAGCCCACATTTCTGACCATGCCCCTGCTGGCTCAGATTAGCCAGCTTAAGGGTATTGAGGTGGTGGTATGCGGCGACACACTGGAAGTCGCCAAACCACACCCTGAGCCACTGCTACTCGCCGCAGAACAATTAGGCGTAGATCCAACCATGTGTACCTATGTTGGAGATGCTGAACGTGACATTGAAGCGGCAAAGGCGGCAGGAATGCGGTCAGCGGCAGCCTTGTGGGGATTCATTCCTTCCCTGGAAGAGGCACACAGCTGGTCTGCAGATCTAAATCTTACTAACCCAGAATCACTCATTTCGTATATTTAGTGGCATTGATTAAAAAATGCCACTATATGTAGTGTTTTGAACTATATTGAGAACAAACCTGCACAGAAAAAAAACAGTCGTGCAGTTTGCAAAATTTTCTTAAAAAAAGAGAAAAATCGATTGTCGTGAGTTGATTTTTTTTTGTTTGCAGCCATGTTGGATAGCAGAAGGTTAGTGTTTGCTAACATAAAAATATTATCCCTATGTTATCCACAATCCATAGAAAGTTGCTCTATTGCAAAATAGCGATAACCCCACTATCTTGTGATCCTCTTTCTAGCGGACACCATATATAGTGGTGAAATGCTAAGCAATTATGAATATGCGATGACAATTACCGCATTCCGGGGGAATACAGGCGTAGCTATGAACCAACAATTATCTGTCAGTAAACGAAACGGCCGTAAAGAGCCGCTTGATTTAGATAAAATTCATCGAGTGATAAACTGGGCAGCTGAAGGCCTGAACAATGTGTCTGTTTCTCAGGTAGAGCTTAAATCTCACATTCAGTTTTATGATGGTATTCGCACCGAAGACATCCATGAAACCATCATTAAAGCCGCCGCTGATCTCATTTCCAAAGATACGCCAGACTATCAATATCTGGCAGCGCGCCTGGCAGTATTCCATTTGCGTAAAAAGGCTTATGGTCAGTTTGAGCCACCGCATTTGTACGATCATGTGACTAAACTGGTTGAAGATAAGCGCTATGATGCGGGTTTGTTGACTGATTACACTCGAGAAGAATACGAGCAGTTAAACGACTTTCTGGAGCATGATCGTGATATGTCGTTTAGTTACGCCGCCGTTAAACAGCTAGAAGGTAAGTACTTGGTGCAAAACCGAGTGACTGGGGAAATCTATGAGAGCGCTCAGTTCCTGTATATTCTGGTTGCAGCAAGCTTGTTCTCAGATTACCCAAAAGAGACACGCCTTGATTACATAAAGCGTTTCTACGACGCGGTTTCACAATTTAAGATTTCACTGCCTACGCCAATTATGTCGGGCGTACGTACTCCGACTCGTCAATTCAGCTCGTGTGTATTAATTGAGACAGCAGACAGCCTTGATTCTATTAACGCTACGTCGTCAGCGATTGTTAAGTACGTTAGCCAACGCGCCGGGATTGGTGTTAATGCCGGTAGGATCCGTGCTCTGGGTAGCCCTATCCGTAATGGCGAAGCATTCCACACAGGCTGTATCCCATTCTACAAGCACTTCCAGACAGCGGTAAAAAGCTGCTCTCAGGGAGGCGTTCGTGGTGGTGCTGCGACACTATTTTACCCTCTATGGCACCTGGAAGTGGAGAACCTGCTGGTTCTGAAAAACAACCGGGGTGTTGAGGAAAACCGTGTAAGACACCTCGACTACGGTGTTCAGTTCAATAAAACGATGTACGCTCGCTTGATCAAAGACGATTACATCACTTTGTTCAGCCCATCAGATGTGCCTGGTTTGTACGACGCGTTCTTCGAAGATCAAGAAAAGTTCGAACGTCTGTATGTACAGTATGAGCAGGACGAGTCAATCCGTAAGAAGCGCATTAAAGCACTAGAGCTATTCTCTATGTTTGCTCAGGAACGCGCGAGTACTGGTCGTATTTATCTGCAAAACGTTGACCACTGTAATACCCACAGCCCGTTTGACGCAAAAGTTGCACCTATTCGTCAGTCTAACCTGTGTCTGGAAATTGCACTGCCAACTAAGCCACTGAGCCACGTCAATGACGAAGAAGGCGAGATTGCATTGTGTACTCTGTCTGCATTTAATCTTGGCGCTATCAGCAGCCTGGATGAACTTGAAGAGCTTGCTGAGCTGGCTGTTCGTGCGCTGGACAACTTGCTGGACTTCCAGGATTACCCTGTCCCAGCGGCGAAAAATGCCACTATGGGTCGTCGTACTTTGGGTATCGGTGTTATCAACTTTGCTTACTATCTGGCAAAAAATGGCGTTAAATACTCAGATGGCAGCGCCAATGGTCTGACGCACAGAACATTCGAAGCCATTCAGTATTACCTGATGAAAGCTTCTAACAAGCTTGCTCAGGAACGTGGTGCTTGTCCTAAATTTAATGAGACAACCTACGCAAAAGGCATCATGCCTATCGATACCTACAAAAAAGATGTAGACGGTATCTGTAACGAGCCCCTGCACCTTGACTGGGATGGATTACGTCAGGACGTTATGCAATATGGTATGCGTAACTCGACTTTATCTGCATTGATGCCATCTGAGACCTCGTCGCAGATCTCTAATGCAACAAATGGTATTGAGCCACCGCGCGGTCACATTAGCGTTAAGGCCAGTAAAGATGGTATCCTTAAGCAAGTAGTGCCTGAGTACGAGCGACTGAAGGACAACTACGAGCTATTATGGGATATCCCTTCAAACGATGGCTATTTAGGCCTGGTGGGTATTATGCAAAAGTTTGTTGACCAAACTATTTCAGCCAATACCAACTATGACCCAACTAAGTTTGAAGGTGGCAAAGTGCCTATGAAGCTGTTGCTCAAAGATTTACTTACCGCATACAAGCTTGGCGTGAAAACCTTGTATTACCACAACACCCGTGACGGTGCATCGGATGCTCAGGACGAAATGAAGCCTGAGGCTGAAGACGATGATTGTGCAGGCGGCGCTTGTAAAATCTAATCATAGTTAGCGGGTAATTTACCCGCTCTTTTTTGGTGTCGAGAATTATCTATGTCGTATTCTACGTTTAACAGAACCCACAACAATCAATTGCAGGAGCCGATGTTTTTCGGCCAATCTGTTAATGTCTCCCGTTATGATCAGCAAAAGTACCCTATTTTCGAAAAGCTGATCGAAAAACAACTGTCTTTTTTCTGGCGTCCTGAAGAAGTAGACGTCAGTAAAGACAGATTGGATTTCCAGGCATTACCAGAGCACGAGAAACACATTTTTCTAAGCAACCTAAAATATCAAACACTGTTAGACAGTGTGCAGGGGCGTTCTCCCAATGTTGCTTTGCTCCCTATCGTCTCAATCCCAGAGTTGGAAACCTGGATCGAGACCTGGGCTTTCAGTGAAACGATCCACAGCCGCTCTTACACGCATATTATTCGCAATGTCACTAAGTCACCTGAACTGATCTTCGACGATATCGTTGAAAACGATAAGATCAGTGAACGTGCAGAAGCGGTTACTAAACATTATGACGCTTTAATCGAAAAGGTCTCTTTGTACAATCTGTACGGCGAAGGTAAGCACGAAATCAACGGCGAAACAGTGCATATTAACCTGTTTGAGCTGAAGAAAATGCTTTATCTCTGCATTATGTCGGTGAACATCCTGGAAGCGATCCGCTTTTATGTGAGCTTCGCCTGTTCATTTGCATTCGCAGAACGTGAGCTCATGGAAGGTAACGCCAAGATCATCAAGCTGATCGCCCGTGACGAAGCACTACACTTGTCTGGTACTCAGCACATCCTTAACATTATGCAAGATGGCAAAGATGATCCAGAAATGGCGATAGTCGCTGCACAGTGTCAGGAACAAGCGATCCAGATGTTTGTAGAAGCCGCTGAGCAGGAAAAAGAATGGGCAGAATACCTATTTAAAGATGGCTCTATGATTGGCCTGAACAAAGACATTCTTTGTCAGTATGTTGAATACATTACCAATGTACGCATGGCTGCTGTCGGTTTACCTGCACAGTTTGAAAGTAACAGTAATCCTATCCCCTGGATCAACGCCTGGTTAGTGTCTGACAATGTTCAGGTTGCACCACAAGAGGCTGAGATCAGCTCATACCTGGTAGGTCAGATTGATGCGGAAGTCGATGCGTCTGACTTTGGTGACTTTGACCTGTAATGACAGACAGGCCAGTCAAAAAAATCTTTCTTGACCCTGAAAAAGAGCCGCTCCTTCACGCGGCTCACTCCCCTTCACTCCTTGCAACGCTTGAAGCCAATCAGGTTGAAGTTGCCTATCAGTGCAGAGAAGGGTTTTGTGGAGCGTGCCGCGCTAAGCTCTGCCGGGGAAAGATAGCCTACAATCAGGAACCTTTGGCATTCGTGCGTGACGGAGAAATTTTGCTCTGTTGCAGTCAGCCAGTTACCGATGTGATCATTAAGCTAGTGTAGTTTAATGATCTCACTTTGATAGTAATCCACTTTGTCACTCACGCTGATCACCCCATTATCTATAATCACGTCCCAATGCAGACTACGCGATAAAACACTGGCCAATTGACTCACAAAATCTGCGGATAGTGAAAAAATACGGATATCCCGTACCGCTATCAGATGAGGTGCCAGTTCTGCATACCAAGCATCAGCGTCAAACACCAGAAAAACCACCTTATTCGCTTGTTTACGATACTTGTGCAGTTCAATCAGGCTATGTTCTCCAGCATAAAGTGCAACGTCTACTTGCCCCTGCGCATTCTCTAGCCACACGTCTGGCTGATGCTTCTCTCTCACTCCCAGCCAGTGCACATTGTCTAAGTAAGACAGACCGCAAAACCCTATCAGCTTTAATACAAAATGCTCCAATGTCTCGGCTTTTTGCAGCGCTGCGGTGAACACTTCCTGATGATGTGAGCGATGAAACAAGTCTGCAATATTCATTCGCACCTTAAAAACAAAGAGATCAGTCATGATATTTGTACCTGAACCTATCAAACTAACTATATTAAGCCGTCAAAATAATGCAAACTTAAAGAGATAGTATAACATCATTGATACCGCAATAATGCGGTGTTATATTATTGCAAGTATAAACAATTCAGAATGAGTACTATGTTTAAGCAGTCTTTGATCACTTTTGCCATAACCAGCGCAATTTTTTCCTCGCAGGCCTCTGCCGCACAATTAAAAGGTAAAGTGCTGGATACCAATAACCAGCCAGTGCCAAATGCTACTGTGCATTTGCACGGTAAATCTCAGTCCGTTAAAACTGATATTAACGGCCAATTTAGCATTAACGTCGATCAAGCCGCTCAGCTGCATGTCAGTAAAGACAACTTTATCAATGAGCGCATTGATGTTTCTCCGGACTCACCTTATGTAACCGTTAAGCTGGCTCCAAGTTCAGTTGAGAGCGTAGTGGTATATGCCTCTGCTCTGCACAAAAGCAACATCGAAATGGCCTCTCCTGTAGCCGTTTTAAGTGGTGATGAGCTGAAAAACAGCGCAAAGCCAACTCTGGGTGAAACACTCAAGCAACTACCAGGTATCAACGCCAGTTATTTTGGCCCTGTCTCATCAAGTCCGATCATTCGTGGCTTAGATGGTCCACGCGTTAAAATTACCCAAAACGGCCTCGACAGCAGTGATGCATCTCGCGTCGGCCCTGATCATGCCAATACCAACGACTCTCTCGCTGCACAGCAAATTGAAGTGCTACGTGGCCCTGCTACATTGCTATATGGTTCAGGCGCTATTGGTGGTGTAGTTAATGTGGTTGATAATCGTATCCCAACTGATGTGATTGAAGGTGTTCAGGGTGCTGCTGAATTCAGCCATGACACCAATTCAAATACCAATACAGTCGCTGCTTTATTCGAAGCAGGCAACAACGGCTTTAACTTCCACTTTGATGGCGTAACGCGTAAAGGCGGCGATTACGAAACACCACGTTTCGGCTTACCTGGCGAAGAACATGACGAGCATGACCACGATGAACATGGACATGATGATCACGATGAACACGGTCATGATGAGCATGATGAGCATGATGAACATGGTCACGATGAGCACGGAGAAGAGGAACACGGCGAGACTGAGTACGCTGAGCGTGTTGCCAATACCTTTATCGACTCCGAGCAATTTAATATTGGTACCAGCTTCGTTGGCGACCACCTGACGGTTGGCTTGTCGTACGGTCGCATTGAAACCGACTACGGGATCCCTGCCCACTCGCATGAACATCACGACCATGGTGATGAACATGACCATGACCATGATGAGCATGACCACGACGAACATGATCATGACGACCATGATGAGCATAGCGAAGACGAGCACAACCATGCACATGGGACAGAAGAAGAAGCAGTCTTCGCTCGTGTTAAGCAAGACAGATGGCAGGCAATGTTTAACTATGCATTGCATAACAACTGGATCGAGTCTATTCAGGTGCGCGCAGGTTTTACCGATTATGAACACTCTGAAATTGAACATGGTGCCGTTGGAACAACGTTTACTAACGAAACAACTGAACTGAGAACTAATATCGAGCACAGGTTGGGCGAGTGGCACGGCATTATCGGTTATCACTTCTCTGACAGTGACTACGCCGCTGAAGGCGCAGAAGCGTTCACCCCTGCGACTAACACAAAAACACACGCATTCTACGTGCTTGAAGAGCGCCGTTTTGGTGATGTAACGTTAGAGCTGGGTGCACGTGTTGAAGACTTCGCATTGTCTAGCAACTTTACGTCAGGCCACGATGACCATGACGAGCATGATCATGATGACCACGGTCACGACGAGCATGACCACGAGCATGAAGGTCATGAAGATGAGCACATGGCTGAGGTGATCGACTATACACTGGATACTACTAACTTTAGCGCCTCAATTGGAGCCGTGTATGACTATGCAGAAGGGCAAAATGTTGCCGTTAACCTGTCTCGCTCAGAGCGTGCACCTCTGACTGCCGAGTTGCTGTCAAATGGCCTGCACATCGCCACCTCGACCTACGAGCTCGGCCTTGGCTACCACATCGAAGGTGATGAAGTTCACTTCGAACCTGAGCACATTGAACAGGAAAGATCGACGAACCTGGATATCAGTTTCAGACGTTTCATTGGCGATTTTGGTTACACAGTAAACTTCTTCTACAATGATGTCTCAAATTACTATTATCAGCGTAATACTGGCTACATGTATACCGGTGAACACGGCATTGAACTGGCTGATCATCACCATGATGGAGCCCTACCTGTATATCAGTTTGAAAGCGCCGATGCTGAACTATATGGGTTTGAATTTGACGCCCACTATCAAATTGATGCGCGTAACCGCATTAAGGTCTTTGGTGACCACCTGAGAGCTGAGCTGGACTCAGGCGAATACCTGCCACGTATTCCATCGAACAAGCTGGGCACAAGCTACCGCTTCGAGCTACAAGACTTTATGGCTGAACTAAGTGCTACTCACTACATGACGCAGGACAACCTCGCGCAGTCAGAAACTAAAACAGACAGCTACACCTTGCTTGATGCAAGCTTTAGCTACAACTTCAGTTTATCTGGTGTAGATCTGGTAGGTTATGTGAATGTAGACAACATCACTGATGAACTTGGCTTTGTACATAGCTCATTTATCAAAGAGCAAGCCCCGTTACCAGGACGTAACTTCAAGTTAGGGATCCGTGGTTACTTCTAAGTTTGTAGGCTCTGTTTTTCTTGTTAGCTAATAGCAAAAGACTAACAGTTCCTATCTGAGCCCAATGCCGCTGCAAAGCGGCATTTTCTTTATTAGCCCTACCATAATGATAAGCACTGTTAGAACCGTTTTAAAAGGCCTGTCCACTCACACGATTTAATGCCACTAATGCGCACCATACAGGCCCTATCAAGCTGTGCATCAAACCAACCGACTTCGATACTGTACGCCTAAAAACGTTAGAAGAATGCGGCTGGCTGCAAGAGTTATAACTGAGTAAAAAAGTCTTCAGGCTGATGCCTGACAGGTTTGGTACAGTGTACGGTTGGTGTACCCAGGTAAAGATAACCAACGATTTCATCCTGTTCATTCAATCCCAACTGGCGCTTCACCGAGTTACTTTGTGCAAAGTAACCCGTTCTCCATACGCCAGATAGCCCCTGAGCGAAGGCCGCCTGCTGCATAGCAAATACGCTACAAGCTGCGCTTTCTACTTGCTCTATTCTGGGCACTTTTGGATGTTCCATATAAGGAGAAACTGCAATGATAAGCATAGGAGCGCGTTCAGGTAAGGATTTAGCACGGTCAATGATGCGTTGCTCTTGTTGTTCCTCAACAGCCGCCTGATAAAAAATCTCGCCCAGTTTCTCCCTGCCATGCTCCTCAACCAGAATAAAGCGCCATGGTTTTAATCCACCGTGGTCTGGCACTTTAAGAGCTGCTTTTTTTATTACTTCCAGCTGAGCCGCATCAGGACCCGGGAATGACAAGTTGCTGTCGGATTGTCGCGTCGTTAATAGTTCAATGGCATCCATTTGTAATTCCTAAAATTTCTGTTAGTACCCTATTCTAACGCGACACCGGCGCAAAAGTTTAGTGTCTGCTTTCAAAAACCGCTTACGGCAAGTAATTTTGCTCAGGTTCCAGCGGCTTTCGGACCCAGTAATCCACACTAAAGTAGCGTCCACCTCCTGTAAACAAGAGGCTTATCAGCATCGCAAAATAGATAGCCGCGAACTCAATACCATTGTTCAGGATCACCGGATTGCCATACTCATAAAGATATTCTGGTAGCCCATTCGCTGCAACAATCTCTTTGATACGAGACAAGCGTTCAGCGACTTCTGCGCTTGCTTCCAGACTCTGCTTCGCAGCATCGCTGCCCAACCAGGCAAAAACCTGTGCTGCGCTGGTATCCGGATTACTGGGAGCAACTGAAAACCAGCCGTTATGCCAATGCACCTGAGTTGCAGCGACAAACATGGTCACAGCAAGTGGAATGGACACCAAACGTGTTGCCAGACCAATTAACAAAAACCAGCCACCGAGAAACTCTGTCCAGCCTGCCAGAAAGGCCAGCAAGTCTGGTGCTGGCAGGCCTAACCCCCAATCTGCGTTACCAAACCAGGCCACCACATTTTCATCGGCCAGCAAGCGCGACAGGCCAGTAATATCAGAATTGGCGAGGTTTAGTTTGCTGTAGCCGGCTATGATCATAACTGGTGCCAGGATCAACCTGAGCATCAATGGCGCCAGACCGTCGAGCAAGGCTAATCTAGTAAGAAAGGTACGATAAAAGGAATAGAGTGATTTAAACATAAATAAAGTCTGTGATAACTGATGTTATAGAGTGTAGACCTTAAATCACCGTTTTTTATTGCAAATAGTATGGTTTTAAATAGCACAAAACACGGGTGATATGCCTAATAAGCATGCCCGTGCTTTGTCTGCCCTGGAACGATTATATTTTTCTGGCAACCTGAAGGGCTTCATAAATAGCCCGTTTAGCATCAATGGCTGATGCCAATTTGGCTCCGCCTATCACATGTTGATTCGCAGGCATAGCCTCTTTGTTGAACAACGCATCATTAGAGGTTTGTCCAATACAGGCCACAACCGTGTCCACGTCCAGAACGCGCTCTTTACCCGCTTGCTTAACCAACAAACCTTTGCTGTCGAATGAGATATACTCGCACTCGGCAATCTGCTCAACATTGTGGTGCTTGGCAACAGCTCGGTGGATCCACCCTGTTGTCTTACCTAAGTTACTGCCAAAGCGTCCTTCACTGCGTTTAAGCATGTACAGCTTTTTTCCTGTTGCAGTGTCTGACGGCTGGCATTCAATTCCCCACTGCGCTTTGAACTCATCGATACTCTGATCGGCTTGCTCAGCGAGAAAAGCAACCATGTCGAAGCCAATACCACCCGCACCCAGAATCGCAATTTTGTCTCCTAGTTCAACTTCTTTGCGGATCACTTCATCGTAAGCGAAAACACGTTTGCCATCGCTGCAAGTAATTCTGGACTGTCTGGGGCTAACGCCCGTTGCGAAGACAATATCATCATAAGACTGAGCCATAGACGACTCGTACTCGCAACCCAGCTTCATGGTCACGCCCAGACGTGCTACTTCTTTGAGGAAGTAATTTAGGGTGTATTTAAAGTCTTCCTTACCAGGTATGCGCATTGCCAGATTGAACTGACCTCCGGCATGTTGATTCTTATCAATCAGTGTAACTTTGTGTCCTTTCTTAGCCAGATAGCAACTTGCAGACAGGCCTGCTGGCCCAGCGCCCACAACCAATACCTGCTTAGGGCTGTTGGTGCGCTCCAGCGGATAATCCAGTTCATAGCCGGCCTGTGGGTTAACCAGGCAAGTTGCCCGCTTACCTTTAAACACGTGATCAAGGCACCCCTGATTACAGCCGATGCAAATATTGATCTGTTCAGGTTTATTTTCAGCATACTTATTAAAGAATTCTGGATCCGCAAGTAATGGCCGCGCCATAGAAATCAAGTCAGCCTCACCTTGGTTCAAAATATCATTTGCCAGCTCAGGTGTGTTAATTCGGTTCACGGCCACGACCGGAATATCGACCACATCTTTAAGCCGCTTTGATGCTTCACGAAACGCCCCGGCCGGTACCATGCTAGCAATCGTCGGGACACGTGCTTCGTGCCAACCAATACCGGTATTCAGAATGTCGACACCGGCTTCTTCCAACGCTTTGGCTTGAAGCGTAACCTCTTCAGCAGTCGAGCCATTGGGGATCAGGTCCATAACTGACAAACGGAATACTATGATAAACTTTGCGGATACCTTTTCTCTTACTGCGCGTACCACTTCAACCGCCAGTCGCATGCGATTTTCCAGCGTTCCCCCGTATAAGTCCTGACGCTTGTTGGTATGCTCAGCCATAAACTCATTGATCAGATAACCTTCAGAGCCCATGATTTCCACCCCATCATAGCCCGCCTTTTCTGCCATTTTGGCCGATTTAGCAAAGTCTTTGACGGTATTGCGGATCATGCTCAACGACATCGATTTTGGCGTATATGGATTAATGGGTGCTTTAATATCACTGGGTGCAACATTAAATGGATGATACGCGTAGCGCCCTGCATGTAATAACTGAAGACAAATTTTACCGCCATGTGCATGGACAGCATCGGTATAGGCGCGATGCTTAATGATGTCATAGCGGCTATTAAATGAAGAAGATATCGGCGTAAGTTTACCACGCAGGTTTGGGCTATACCCACCGGTGATGATCAGGCCAACCCCCCCTTTTGCGCGCTCCTCATAAAACGCTTTGAGTCGTTTCCTGTTGTGCCATCCCTCTTCCAGGCCTGTATGCATCGAGCCCATGACCAAGCGATTTCGCAAATCTGTGTTCTTCAATTGTAGTTTTTGTTCTAACATTGCGTGCCCCAATGTAACTGGTCTTACCTGTGAACATTAACGATTTTATATTTTTTCGCAAGCAAAAACCGCGACTAATTTCTGTTAAATACGATTCAATGATAGAAAAGTGATTGATTTTTCGCCCATCGTCGCCAAATAAATACTTAGTTACGTTTTTGTTCTAACGACGCTGCGGCAACTAAGTTATGATTAACAGTGAGTACATTCCACTAAGACATTCAGAGGTATAGCTTTGAAATTGATCGGTAAATTTTTTCTCGGGATCTGGCACGCGATAAACTTTTCTCGCCGCTTGATCCTCAATTTTTTGTTCTTCTTCCTGATCATTGCAGCGATGATCGGTGTTTTCTCAACGGAGGAGCAACCTCAGGTAACGCAGGACAGTGTATTGCGACTGAACTTGTCTGGTAAACTGGTTGAGCAACTAACTTATGTTGACCCAATAGACGCAGCTATGGGAGACGTGTTCGGTAAACAAGACCTGCCCAAAGAAATGCTGGTCGACGATGTTGTAAACACCATCAATACAGCGGCCCGCGACCCCCGCATCAAAGCGCTTTACCTAGATTTACGTCATATGCACTACGCACACCTGGATAAGTTACGTGATATTGCCGGTGCTATTGAATCTTTCAAAGAATCAGAAAAAAAGGTCTTTGCGCATAGCCCGTATTTTAGTCAGTCTCAGTATTATCTGGCCGCTCACGCCGACGAAGTATCTGTTCACCCGTACGGGGGCATTAACATCAGTGGCTATGGCTCCTACCCAATGTACTTTAAAGAGGCACTGGAAAAGCTCAAGGTCACACAACACATCTTTCGGGTAGGTACCTATAAGTCAGCGGTTGAGCCATTCATTCGTAATGATATGTCTGCGGCTGCAAAAGAAGCCAACAAACTTTGGCTTAACACTTTATGGTCTCAGTACAAACAAGACGTAGCAAACAAGCGCGGATTTGAACTTGCCAACTTTGACGAAACACTTACTCAATATGTAGATAAAATGGCCTCGGTGACCGGCGACTCTGCGCAATTTGCCTTAAAGTATGGCTGGGTTGATTCACTCGAAACAGACCAGGAATTCAACCAAAAAATGATTGACCTGGTAGGCACTCAGAACAATGGTAAGCGCTTCAAACAAATCTCTTTCGAGGACTACTTTGCAAGTACCGCGTCACACGACTTTGGCCCGAATCCATTTACCGAAAAAGTCGCCGTAGTCGTTGCAAAAGGCACGATTGTCGACGGCAAACGTAAAGCCGGTATGATAGGCGGTGACTCAACAGCGGCTCTGCTACGAAAAGCCCGACTGGATGACAAAGTAAAGGCTGTGGTGTTAAGAATTGATTCTGGTGGCGGCAGTATGTTTGCTTCCGAAGTTATTCGTAACGAAGTGCTGGCCATTAAAGCTGCCGGAAAACCAGTGATTGCGTCTATGGGCTCAGTGGCAGCATCAGGCGGCTACTGGATTGCAGCGTCTGCTAACGAAATTTGGGCGTCTCCAAGTACAATTACCGGATCTATTGGTGTCTTTGGAACCATCTTAACCTTTGAGAATTCATTGAAAGAATTGGGCGTATATTCAGACGGTGTGGCAACGACTGAGCTTAAGTCGTCCTCTTTGTCCAGAGGCCTGGATCCTAAGTTTGCAGATGTATTGCAAATGGGTGTGGAAGATGCCTACAACAAGTTTATTTCTGTGATAGCAGATTCCCGTAACCTGCCAGTATCTGACGTAGATGATGTCGCACAAGGCCGGGTATGGCTTGCTACTCAGGCGCATGAGTTTGGGCTTATTGACCAACTTGGTACTAAGCAGCAAGCGATTGAAGCTGCTGCAAAAATGGCCAACCTTGAGCATTACGATATTTACACTGTTGAGCAAACCCTGTCAGAAAAGGAGCAGCTACTACAGGATATTTTCGGCTCAGCAACCATGCAGTCTTTGCTTTCAGCGTCAGAAGATAATGCGCCGTCATTAAATCCGATTGCTCATGAAGGACTCAACCAGCTTTTCTATCAGGTGAAACAAAGTGCTGCGATGATCACACAATTTAATGACCCTAACAACATCTACACCTTGTGTACCACTTGCATAGTGGGTGAGTAAGGAATGTCTCAATGATTTGACTGCATTGTGATGCTGCAGTTGATATAATTAGCCCGGACTAGGATCCGGGCTTTTTTTTAGGTACCAGAATGAAAAGAAAAAAAATCTATATTGCCTATACAGGCGGCACAATTGGCATGAAGCAATCCAGCCGGGGGTACGTACCCGTCGCAGGATATCTCACAGAGACGGTAAAAAGTAATGCTGAATTCACCCGAGAAGAAATGCCCCTGTTCGACATTCATGAATACTGCCCACTGATCGATTCATCTGACATGTCGCCACAACACTGGCAACTAATAGCCGACGACATTAAGAGTAAATACGAAGAGTACGATGGGTTCGTCGTATTGCATGGCACAGATACCATGGCTTACACGGCATCTGCACTGTCATTTATGTTCGAAAACCTGACCAAGCCTGTGATTATCACAGGTTCACAAATTCCCCTGTCCCAACTTCGCTCTGATGGCCAGGTTAACTTGCTTAATGCAATGTATCTCGCCGCAAACTACCCCATTGCCGAAGTAAGCCTGTTTTTTAATAACAAACTCTTTCGAGGTAATCGTGCCATCAAAGCACATGCTGACGGATTTGACGCCTTTGCCTCTCCCAATATGGCCCCTCTCGCTCAGGCAGGGATCAATATTCAATTACTCGAAGGTCAGCTCAGCCCATACGTTGACCAGGGTTTGCGCGTCACATCTGTTGCATCACAACCCATAGGCGTGCTGCACCTGTACCCAGGTATCAGTAGCACCATGGTAGCGAATGTGCTGCAGAGTGATATCAAAGCCCTTATATTGCTGAGCTTTGGTGTCGGCAATGCACCTCAGCAAGAAGACATTCTTAACGCTCTTAAAACGGCCTCGGACAGAGGGGTCGTGATCGTTAATTTAACCCAGTGTATTCAGGGGCAGGTTAATATGGGTGGCTATGCGACAGGTAACGCCCTACTCAACTGCGGCGTAATTAGTGGGTATGATATGACGTTGGAAGCATGTCTGACTAAGCTACATTACTTATTCAGTCAGGGTCTCGAACTGGAGACCGTACGTCACCTGATGCAAGACAACCTGCGTGGTGAACTGACTCGTTAGCCATCATACGCACACATACAAAAAAGCCCGGGCTGACATCCCGGGCTTTTTATTTGAACAGTCAAACAATTTATCTGACTTTAGCGTCAATCTCAGCTAAATCAGTCAGGTGACACGACTCACCGCTGTGGGTCTTAATTCCGTGCTCACCGAAATAATCACGCTGCGCCTGAACTAAGTGGCCATTGCTCGGCGTACTCAGTGTCGCGAAATAAGTTTGTGTAGAAGCCAGTACAGGGAACGCCAGGCCACTCTGAATTGCCTGACCAGCAATTTTACGTAAAGCATTGGCAGGCCCTTCTTGTGTATCCAGGAACTCAACGCCTTTGGCAATATCGTCCAGATAATCGGCTCTGATGATACACCCTGCACGCCATGTCTGAAGGGTTTTATCCAGATCAACTTTCCACTGGTGCGATCTGGACGCGCCTTTGATCAGTGCCAAACCCTGACGATAACAAAGCAGGCTGGCAAAATAGAATGCATCTTTGAGTTCATCCAAATCCAGATCTACACTGTTTGTTGCACGCTGAGCATACGTCATTTCTTTCGCTGCTGGTGTATCTATGGTGTTGGTCAAATGTCTGGCTTGCACAGCAGCCACCAAAGACGGAACTGCGATCCCAAGCTCAAGCGCATTTTGTGCAGTCCAAAGACCCGTACCCTTTGCACCCACTTTATTGTCAATTAGGTCAACCATAGGTTCATTCTGATCGCTTTCAAGGCTCAGAATATGGCTTGAAATAGCGAGCAGATAGCTGTTAAGCGGCCCTTCAGACCAGCTCTTAAACACCTCTGCTACCTGAGCAGGTGAGCGGCCGGTACCTATGCGTAACAGCTGATACATCTCTGCGATAAGCTGCATCAAGGCGTACTCAATACCATTGTGAACCATCTTCACAAAATGGCCACTAGCCGACTGACCAACACGTGCAAAGCAAGACTCACCATTGTGCGTGGCAGCCACTTTTTCGAACCAAGGAATTAAGCGCTCCCAGCCACCTTCTGAACCACTGGCCATCATAGCAGGCCCATGTCGAGCCCCTTCTGCACCACCCGAAATCCCCATCGTGGCAAACTCGAACTTGTTCTGGTACTTAAGTTTGCGGGCAATACCATCTTTGTAGTTACTATTGCCACAATCGACAATGATGTCGCCTTTCTCGACACCCGCTTCAATTAAGTCCTGACACACTTTATCAACCAGCTCACCAGCCGGTACCAGAAGCAAAACAGACCTTGGCGTATCCAATCGCTTAACCATGTCAGCAAGATCGGAAACGATGTGAAGGCGCTCGGCAATACCCGACGACTGCGCGCAACTTAATAGCTCCGCTCCCGCGTCCGGGTTTTTATCATAGGCAACTAATGTCATGCCCTGTTCTATAAGATTTAGCGCGAGGTTTTTCCCCATCACACCCAAACCAACTAATGCAACTTGCATTAAGTTTTCCTCCTCGGTAACAAATTCAATAGTCTTTCGGTAGCGTACCGTCATTATACCCGAGCTGAGTCGGATATAAAGCGTTCAGCTTACCTCACTGATCCCGCCTACCTGATTGTAAATTAATCAATTTTAGATAAGTACGGCATGTTATTGACAAAAAGTCGTGATTGACGCCACCTGACACCGGTGTCATAATCAGTTCATATAGATCATATAATTTAATTTGCATGTTAAAAAGGGCTATAAGATATTTCTTTCTTAAAACCCAGCAAGTTATCCAGATAAAGTCACCGAGACAAGCCAACAGGAGAACCTGATGCTTAGACGCACAAAGATTGTAGCAACACTAGGGCCAGCTACAGATAGAGATAATAACTTAGAAAAAATCATTCGCGCAGGTGCAAACGTCGTTCGTTTGAACTTTTCCCACGGTGTCGCACAGGACCATAAAGACCGCGCAGAAGCAGTCCGGGAAATTGCAAAAAAGTTGAACAAACACGTCGCAATACTGGCTGATTTGCAGGGTCCCAAAATTCGTGTTTCTACATTCAAAGACGGCAAAGTTAACCTAGACGTAGGTGCAAAGTTTACTCTAGACGCTGAACTTGAAAAAGGTGAAGGCACTATCGAGTCTGTCGGTATTGATTATAAAGAGCTACCAAATGATGTAAATGCGGGCGATTTACTTCTGTTGAATGATGGTCTTATCCAGCTAACCGTAGATAACGTTGCGGGCAATAAAGTGCACTGTACGGTTACTGTCGGCGGTGTCCTTTCGAACAATAAGGGCATCAACCGATTGGGGGGGGGCCTGACAGCGCCTGCATTTACCGAAAAAGACAAAGAAGATTTACTTACTGCGACTGAAATTGGCGTTGACTATATTGCCGTTTCATTCCCGCGCAGCGGCGACGACATGCGCTACGTTCGGGGCCTTGCTGAAAAAGCAGGATCAGACGCACAACTACTGGCTAAGATTGAACGTGCAGAAGCCGTTGATTCAGTTGAAGCGATTGACGACATTGTATTAGCCTCAGACGCAGTGATGGTTGCACGGGGTGATTTGGGTGTAGAAATTGGTGATGCGGCCTTGGTAGGCAAGCAAAAGCAAATCATTAGCCGTGCACGTTCACTCAACAGAACGGTTATCACTGCAACACAAATGATGGAATCTATGATAGATAACCCGATGCCGACCCGTGCCGAAGTCATGGACGTAGCAAATGCGGTACTGGATGGCACTGATGCCGTAATGCTGTCAGCAGAAACAGCTGCAGGCGAATATCCGGAAGAAACCGTCGCAACGATGGCACGTGTTTGTCTTGGTGCTGAATCACAGCCACAAACACATATTTCAAGACACCGACTGGATAGCATGTTTACTGATACGTCAGAAACACTGGCCCTGTCAGCTATGTATGCGGCAAACCATCTGACTTCAGTAAAAGCCATCGTTGCACTGACTGAGTCTGGAAATACATCTAAATTAATGTCGAGAATTAGCTCTGGCTTGCCAATCTATTCACTTTCTCGACATGCCAGAACACTTGGCCAGACAGCGCTCTATCGGGGCGTTTATCCGGTTTATTTTGATTCTACTCAATGTAGTGGAGAATCAACCGTTCGCGATGCGCTAAATACACTGGTCGAAACAGGTGCGCTGGAACAAGGCGATACGGTGATCCTAACTCACGGTGACGTAATGGAAACCATTGGTGCGACCAATACAATGAAAATTGTCACCGTCTAGAGAGTCTGAGTCCGGGTGGCATTGCTGCCCGGATAACCCTTCCGTCTCAATTCATCATCCAAAAACTGTCTAGCTTGCTAAAGCCGCTTTAACTTTGTCACGGTAGCTTCGGCTGACTTTTAACTCCTGGCCATTTTCTAACACCAACAAATACTCGCCACTGCTTTGTGTAACCAGCTTGCTGATCTGCTTGGTATTGACGATAGCTGAGCGATGAACACGCACAAATAATTTAGGGTCCAATTCCTGCTCAAGCTCTTTCATCGTTTTACGCAAAATATGAGTCTGACCGTCAGAGCAGTGCAAACACATGTAATCTCCGGCAGCATCAATCCATTGAATAGAGGCAGCAGATACTCGAATGATTTCCCCCTGCTCTTTTACCGCAATCGACTCTGGATACTTTTTGTCTTCAATGGTGTCACCAGTAGCCAATTTACGCAGAATTTCTTCGCAGTTATTGCCTGTGATACCGGCAACGAAGCTGGCGAGCTTTTTCTTGTGAGCATTATCTTGTTGTGTTTTCAAATAGCTATGCACTTTTTCAACCGCCTGTTTTAGTCTGTTGTCATCTACGGGCTTTAGGATGTAATCTAAAGCATGAATTTCAAAGGCTTTTACTGCATAATGATCAAAAGCAGTGACAAACACGATGGCCGGCAACGGCTTAACACTCTCACTGAGCGCTCTGGCCACTTCAAACCCATTCATGGTTGGCATTTGAATATCGAGAAATACCAGATCGATTTGTTGATTGGCGCATAACTCAAGCGCTTGCTCCCCTGAGCTGCACAACTCGATAACGTCTATGTCTTCTATCTGTTTTAAGCGCACAGCCAGGCCTTTTCTGGCTAGGGACTCATCGTCTACTATTAGCGTTCTGATTTTGCTCATTACTTTACTTCTCAGCCTTTTCAAAAGGAACTCGTATATTCACCTTCAATCCAGAAGGCGTATTGTGCGCAAGCACAAATGAATAATTATTTTCGTATAATGTTCTTAGTCTGTCCTGGGTATTGGCAATACCTACCCCCTGGACATTGCTCAACTGGCCATTTTCTATGGACGCACCCGGCCCGTTATCACCTACCTCTAACAATAGCTCATTGGCAAAAACCTGAGCTCTTATCTCGATTTTGCCACCACTGGCCATATGCGCAATAGCATATTTGATTGAGTTTTCAATTAACGGTTGCATGATCAGACTAGGCACCAGTGCTTGTTTGGCTTCTTCAGTGATATCAAAAACCACTTCAAGGCGTTCATCAAAGCGCACCTTCTCAATATTCAAATACAATTTGAGTGCATGCAACTCCTGCTCTAGCGGTACTTTTTTTATTGGGTCTGTATTTAATGTATAACGCAGGAAATCGCTCAGCCTGGACACCATTTGATTGGCATCTTTATTCTCTTCAACCAGTACCAGCGTTGAAATGGCATTGAGTGTATTAAAAAGAAAGTGGGGATTTAGCTGGTAACGCAGCATTTTAAGTTGCGCTTCGTGGGCCATCGTATTAGCTTTCAGTGCCTTCTGTCGTTCACTTTGCAGCAGCTGATAGTACTTAATACCGAAATATAGACCACTCCAACACAAAATAATGTAAACAGAATCCAAACCTTGCTGAAGGTAGTAATACCATTCTTCGGGCCTGTATCCATGCCGGTAAATTTCCCACATGTTAAACTTCTGAACGACAGACCAAAGTGTGCCTGTCAGGTAAGAGGTGCTAAAAACAACAAAGATAAGCAATAGTGGTTTTGCGTTCCATACTTTACGGTAGAGATAACGCAATGGCACTGTCATCAGACAACCTGCATAGGCGTTTAGCACGATCACAAAAACGTAAATATCGCGCATTTCGAATACTTTTGAACCTATGTAGTTTACCAATGCATAGCCAATCCAGCCTGCAATTTGTAAAACCCAGAAAAATCGCTGTCGATTATCGACCAGAGCTTGCCACTTCAAACGTTTATAACCTCTTAAGACTTAGCCAAATTATATCCTATGGCAGCCCCATTCAACAGCGCCAGCGGTCTTACTTTTTTAACGGTTAAACGCAAATCGACAGAGTGAAAATATGATTTTTAGGCAAGAAAAAAGGCCCTGACGGACCTTTATCGATATCTTGATTACTTAGTATACGCGCGAGGCATATCGGAGTCTGTGGTATAGCGGTCTCTTAGTTTATCGTGACGAGATTCTGTACTCACTTCTTCACCATTGATCCAGAGTTTATCTAAGGTTGTAGTAAACTCAAATGGGTCGGCGCTCCAAAGTACCAAATCTGCACGCTGGCCAGAGGCAATCTTACCCCCGTCCAGGTCAAATACATCTGCAATATTGCTACTGACCGCTTTTAGCGCCCCTTCGTAACTCATACCATGTGCGACAGCAATACCCGCATCGAAACGCAGCTGATACAAATTGTGCGCCCCTTCAAATGCAAAACCAGACAACAGCACTTTTACGCCAGCACGCTCAAGCTCTCCGGCGTTGGTCAGATCAGCATGTAATGAGCTAAAACTGGTTGGCAAGTTAGACACTGCACTGATAACCACAGGAACATTCGCCTTAGCGATTTCCTCTTTAACCAGAACAGCGTCATTCACGCCCCAAAGAACCAGGTTAAGGCCAAACTGCTCTTTCACCTTCAATACTTCAAGGATGTCAGATGCGCGTTCTACGCCAACAACAACTGGCATTTCACCTTTCAATACTGCGGTCAGTACCTGCTCTTCCTGGCTTGGCTTCTTCGCTGCTTTCTTATCGTCTTTCTTGCCCTTATCAGACAGCTTTTGCTGCTGACCTTCAAGCTTTTCTGCCAGGGTTTTGTATTTCATTGCACGCGACCCGGTGCTGCTTGCATCCATGTCAACCAACAATGCAGTGCGCGTCTTCAGTACACTGCCAAACTCTCCGGATAAGTCCACTACAAAGGCTAACCCTTTGAAAATGCTCTTTCCGCCATGTGGCATTACCACATTTTGCGTGATACCGCCTTTGCGACCATATGGGATCAACGACGAACGAGGGTTGAATGCCGGGCTGGCATCAAAATCCACGTCGGCTTTATCATCACCTGCATCTCTTGAGCCGGCCACTGCGCTCACTTCAACCAGTCCTAGCTGGTTCATTGAACCAATAAAACCAGGCGTAAGAACTCGGCCTTGTGCATCAATCGTCACATCGGCCTCGATACTCGTTGGGTTAATCGCAGTGATGGTGCCGTCTTCAATTACCACAGTTGCCCCTTCCAGGGTACCCGCGTCAGTCAATGTGTGAACCTTAGCATTGGTGATCGCCGTGATCTGAGCAAATGCGGCTGAAGAAGCCAGCAATGCACTGGTCAATAAAGAAATCTTAAACTTATTCATCATTTACTCCTTAGCGCTGACCCAGCATAAAATCACTCACCGCCTGATATTTCTCATCGAAGCGGTCATATACTTTGGCACCGTCGATGTAGACGGTTTCGGCTTTAGAATAAACGCTAAATGGATTGCGGTCCCAGATAACAATATCCGCTTGCTTACCTTGTTTGACCGACCCGGTCTTTTCTTCGATACCGAGCGATTTAGCCGCATTATATGTGATCCATTTAATGGCATCTTGCTCTTTAAGCGAGAATCCGGCCTGGTTCGCAGTGTTCATGATTTTGGCAGCTTCATGATTCAAACGTTGGATTGTGGTGTCTGAATCAGAGTGAACAACGGCACATGAATTTTTAACGGCATCCACGATGGCAACGTTTTCAGGAACCATGTCATATGCTTCCATTTTGAAGCCCCACCAATCAGGCCACAATGCGGCACAATTACCATTCTCGGCAAGCAGATCAGCGACTTTATAAGCTTCAATACCATGGTGGAAAGTACCCGAGTGATAATTAAACTCTTTAGAGAGGTCGATCATCATGGCCATTTCTTCCGCTTTATAGCAGTGATTGTGGATCAGGATTTCACCGTCAAGCACACCACGAAGCGTATCCAGACGAATGTCACGTTTTGGTGCATCCGGGTTCAGTCCTGCCGCATAAGCCGCATCATATTGTTCCCAAGCCTGTTTGTATTCGCTCGCCTCAGCCCAGGCAGCACGATATCCCGCCATGTTACCCATACGCGTATAAGGTGCGACGCCCTTACCACCATAAACACGTTTCGGGTTTTCACCACACGCCATTTTCAGACCATAGGGTGCATCCGGAAACTTCATGCCTTGCATAGTTGGTGATGGCACGTTCTTCAGCGTTACACTGCGACCGCCAAACAGATTGGCAGAGCCGGGCAGGATCTGTAAGGTGGTGATCCCGCCTTCACGCGCCCGGTTAAAGCCCGGGTCCTGTGGCCAAACTGAGTGCTCAACCCATACCTGGGCTGTATTCGGCTTGGTGATCTCGTTACCGTCTGCATGAGACTCTACAGAAGGGCTTGGATAAGCACCCAGATGTGAATGCACATCAATAATACCTGGTGTGACCCATTTACCCTGAGCATCTATGGTCACGTCAGCCTGAGCGGACAGGTCTTTACCAACCTGGCTGATTTTGCCGTCTTTAAGCAATACATCCGTGTCTTCCAACAGCTCGCCTGTACCTGTCAGTACAGTTGCATTGGTGATTAAAGTGGAGCCTGAGCTATGAGGCTGATAGGTACTTGGGTATGGATTTTTATCAATGGTGACTTTTTCTTTCTGAGGGCCTTTGTCCTGGCACCCTAAAAGAACTGTACTTAATGCAAGTACAATCGCCGTCGGCTTGAATTTTTGCATCATATTTCTCTTATTGTTCTGCGTGATTGATCACCCCGCAGAGTATTGGCTTACAATTGACGTAAAATTGCAACTAAGTTTCGACAGTTCACAATATAGCTCGGCCATCTGCACATTTCGAGTTTTCTCCCTGCAATAGAGACTAAGCTGACTTTAATACACCTGCTATTAGCTGTAATGGCATTCTTGGAGCCAAGCATAACCGCATGATCAGCCCCTATTTTTTCTACATCAATGCCGCGAATCCAAGTGTGACTCCTAAAGGTGTTGCAAACTCAGTACAGTGCATATTATCGGCAGTACGCAATGTCGACAAACTTGTATTGCAGTCACAACCAGAGAAGTATCGACATACTTTTGACACAGGTATTAATCTAAGCTCAATTAAAGGAAAACATCACTATAATGAAACAAAGAAAAATAGTTAATCGAAAAAAAACTGCCCTGACAAAACACATTATTCTCTTACGTCTGAAACAACTATAGCATTAAAATCAATTTGTTACTTAGCACTTTTACAGCAGACATAGTTACTTACATTCGGTTATTTCATGGTTACAGCATTTTGCAGCATTCACATTAATACTTGTTGTGAGCTTTGTATAAATCTGGAGAAGATCATGAAACTTGCCGCGACTTTAGTGCTTTCCCCTCTGCTTCTGGCCACCAGCATGGCTGCCAGTGCAGGAGACATAGAATTTGTAGGAGCAGACAACAGCATCGCGACACAGCTATGTGTCGCAGTAGGAACTAACCACCGCCTGACTTTAATTAAAGAACTAACGGAGCATCGTATCAGCCGCTCTATTGTTGCCAATAAACTCACCTGCAACGAGATGCCAGTGCCTCAGTTTGCCAAGAAATTTGGCCTGCATAAAACTGCGGGGCTGCTTAATATCGACTTTACGACTGACACGTCAATCACAGACATAGCGATGACCGAAAACACACAGACAATCGTCATTTCTGGTTCCAGATAAGTGTCAGCCATCCATTCGGCGCATCGTGAACTGCTGATACCCAGCACGATGCGTCCATATAAATGGTTTTATCCAATCTAAATGACCCACACAAGGTGGCCTTTAGACCAAAGCTGCAATGAGCCCAAACAAGCCACCGAAGACACCACCCCAAACCACCAACCAGCCAAGGTGCGTGTGGATCATATCCTGAACAATACTTTTGACCATCGCTGGCGTGAGTTCTTCCAAACGCTCTTCAACAGCATGTTCAATGGCTACTTTTACGGCATCAACCGACTGCCCGCTACTCAGTAGGCCAGACAGTTGCTGCTGAAAATCTTCCCCTTCACTGATTTCAAACAAGGCTTCTTTCATTTTATCGGTGAAGCTGTCTTTCATCGGCTCAATCGCTTCTTTACCGCCCACCATGGCCAACATAGCCCCAAATTGAGAAGCCTCTATCACCTGTACCAATTTATTGAATGCAGGTGACAAGTCGGTTTGCGTAATGACTGGCTTCAGATCCAGCTGAATCTCATTTTTTTGTGCGAAACTACGCAACTTATCTTCGTTAAAGAACTCTTCGAGTATCAGTTTACGAATGGCGCTTTTAAATTCTTTAAATTTAATGGTGATCACGCCCGACCCGTACAGACCCGGCACTTTCTCAAACAGCATGTGTATTGCAAGCCAGTTCGTGACGGCCCCCGACAAGGCAAACAAGCCCATAGTCCATAACACATCGATCTTTAATAACCAGCCAAGCAGTACAACCACAGCGGCCAGGATATTCGTCGCTAAACTTTTACTCATCAGTGCCTCTTATGATCTGAGTATTTTGCCCGGCCGCATATTGTAGTGAATTTAAATCTCGCTACAAGTATTTGTGTTATAGCAAAAATCGGCCATAGTTTAGACTATGTGTGGTACTCAAACCTTGGCGGGACTATGTGGAATCTCGTAAACCAGTATATCAGTGATGCAATTCATGAACATTTCGAGTTTACCCGTAAAACGCAATTGCCCTGCAATGCGCACGCTCGGTTGTTTAAAATCGAGAATGATCATCACTGCTATCTGGTTAAGGTAGATCATATTCAAGCGCTGGAGCGCTTTGAATGCGAGGCCCGCAACCATGACACATTGATCCGGGACAGCGACTTTTTAGTTGCCGATACCATCACAATAGGCTCAAGCATTGAATTTTGCTTTTTGGTGCTTGAATGGCTTGAGACGTCAGGAGAGCTCGAAGATTGGTACACCTGTGGCACCACGCTCGCCAAACTACACGCTCGCCACGAGCAAAAAATGTATGGACTGGAGGAAGATAATTACTTTTTCGATTTGGCTCAGCCAAACCAGTGGCATAAAAAATGGGAAGTGTTTTTTGCCGAAGAACGGATCGCCTGGCAGCTACAACTATTGGCAGAAAAAGGGATCAAACTGGTCGATATCGACCAGTTCGTTGAGCGCATTAAACCCATGTTGCCACATCAAGTCGCGCCATCTTTGCTACACGGCCACTTTTGGCGTGGCAATATCGCCTTTTCCCAGGGTAAACCCTGTTTATTCTGCCCCTCTTGTTATTATGGTGACAGAGAAATAGATCTCGCATCGAGCGAACTCTTTGCGCCCCTGCCACATGCATTTTATGAAGGGTATGATAGTGTTTACCCCAGAATGGAAGGGTATGAAGACCGCCGGCGTATCTATCAACTCTATCCTTTGCTATGCCACGCAAATATGTTCGCAGGGGATTATCTGAAGCAGGCCGCTAACCACATCGAAGACCTTTGCAAATAACTGCAACTTTACTGTAATACTCCACAATGCTGCTATAGTTATTAATGAAAAAAACGGAAAACTCGTTGGAGTAAACTCATGAAGCAGCTGTATGACCAACGTATTAGTTGCCCGCATTGTGGCCATCATATTTTTGTTAGTCTGGACGCTAGCGAAGGTGATCAGGACTACTATGAAGATTGCGCAGCTTGTTGCAACCCGATCCATCTGAACATGCATATAGATTACGCAATTAACAAGCTTGAACTGAGGGTTGATGCAGACGACGAACAAGTCTTTTAATGGGCACTGACAGTGCCCACATCACCACATGTTTAAGAACAACACCTGCTACTCACGGTATTGTCTCCTCAGATACCAGCGCCGCAACGATAACAGGATGTAACAGCGGTATTATCGCCTCGAAATCATCGACTCGCGCCACCAGGATAGTCTCACAATGAGAAATTGCCCCTATTTTTACGCAAATAATGTTCTACCGTGTTCACGGTCGTGTATGTCTGCTGGTCAACTTCAATGTTAAACAGATCGCCAACGTGGGCTGTGCCAATGTTGGTCAGTGCCAGTGTTTCCGGAATGAGATGAAGCCAGAAACCATCTTCTTCTAGTTTGCCTACCGTCAAACTTGCACCGTTAACACTGATAAACCCTTTATAAAGAATGTATTTTTTCCACTGCTCAGGAATGGCAAGTTTGATCCGGCAGTTATCGGCTTCCTGAATATATGCCAGGATCGTCGCCTGACAATGCACATGGCCGGACACAATATGCCCACCCAACTCAGTACCAAAGGTCACAGAGCGTTCAAAATTAACCCGGCTGCCCTGCTGCAGCAAGTTCAGGTTGGTCAACTGGAGCGTTTCGTCGATCACATCAAAAGACACCTGTCCGACGACGTCTGCACCTCTTACTTCAAAATCTGTTACGGTCAGACAACATCCATTAATTGCGATACTCGCACCATGAGTCAATTTTTCCAAATATCGGCTGTCAACCGACAACACCAGCTTCATGATCCCTTCGCGCAACACAGCACTAACTACTGTCGCTTGAGTCTGTACAATTCCGGTAAACATAACACTCAGATTTTCGAGAATAATGCCGCGCAGTGTAACCCAAACACTCATCAGATTAAACTGCGCTTTTATCAGATAAAAGTGGTAAGTTTTAAAGAAGTTTTTTAAGATTAACGTTTTAGGAAGTCCAGACTCAGTATGAAATTTGCTTTATGGGAAGCAAAGCGCCTGGTGCGTCTTGCCACCCCTGTCTTTTTTGCCCAAATCACGCTGGTACTTATGTCGGTTGTCGACACTATGATGGCGGGGCAAGTCAGTGCCGAAGATCTCGCTGCACTGTCAATTGCAACCGGCACCTGGAACCCGATGACCTTTTCTTTACAGGGTATTCTATTGGCAATCACCAGTATGGTTGCTTACTGCGATGGGGCCAAACAACGAGACGGTATTAAAACCTACTTTCAGCAGGGTATCTACCTTGCATTAATACTCTCTTCACTTGGTTTTATTGCCAGTGCCTTTACTCCTTTGGTCTTTGCACGTATCGGGGCAGCGAGTGCTATCACAGACTTAGCACAACAGTATATTGATTTTGTAAAATGGGGATTACCTGCTTTTTTATTGTTTTCTGTCTATCGTAATGTCACAGAAGGCGTTGGTAACACAAAAGCAGCTTTGTACATTAGTTTGCTTGGACTGGTCGTCAATGTCTTTGCCAACTATGTATTTATCTATGGCAAGTTTGGCATGCCTGCACTGGGCAGCGCGGGGTGTGGACTCGCAACAACCTTAGTATTTTGGGTCATGGCCATCGCGCAGTTGATTTATAGCTTCAACAATAAATATCTCGATGGACACTGGTTGATCACAGCCTTCGCATGGCCGCATGCTGCAACTTTGTTTCAAATAGTCAAACTTGGCCTACCCATTTGTCTCGCAACGTTTTTTGAAGTGACCTTATTTGCCTGTATTCCCCTATTCATTGCAGATCTCGGAGCCATCGCAGTATCCGGACACCAAATAGCAGCCAGCGTAACCACCATTCTGTTTATGCTCCCTCTTAGCCTTTCTATGGCGATTGCAATACGTATCGGAACTTTGTCAGGAGAAGGCAATTACCCCAAACTGGTAAATTCGGTCTACACCAGCTTTGTCTGTGCCGTGGTAGTATCAGTGATTGTTGCGGCCTTTACCTACGTGATCCGAAATGAGATTGCCTGGGTATATACTCAAAATACCGAAGTGGCGTTACTGGCCTCTGGGATAATCGTGCTGGCATGTATTTATCAACTGCCAGATGCTTTGCAGGTTGCTGCCAATGGTGTATTGCGTGGATTGAAGTACACCAGCCCCATCACCATTGTCACCTTTGTGTCTTACTGGCTGATTGGGTTCAGCCTCGGTTTTGTGCTGGCAAAAACCGACATACTGACATCGGCCATGGGTGCCAGAGGGTTCTGGGTCGGCATTATCGTCGGTTTGACTTGCGCCGCTATACTACTTCTTTATTTTGTGAGGAAACGGCTTGATACGTTACGCCCCGATCCTGTTTAGCCTGCTACTGGCAGTGGCCTGTACACCCACTGCCAGTGACATCAACCAGGAATATGCCAACAGGCTGGCCAATGTGCTGGACATCCCTCCGCCCAGCATTGACAAACTATCCCCTATCGTCGAATACACAGCCACCAGGCCTGAAGCCTCGTTTAAGCTCTCTGTATTGCAGCTAGCCAACCTGGGACATTGTGCGCTGGCCCAGGACGTAGCACGACACAATAACCAACTCGGTAAACTGGCCGTCCCCAGCGAGGTATTCAAGTATCAAGTTCGCTTTATCCAGCTGGCTGAACGCTGCATTCAGGATACCAAAACTCAGAATCAGGAAGTCAAAAACATTCTTCGTCAGGCAGCCGAAGAAAAGCGCACAGCGCTGCCTCAGTATTTCGCATTTATGCTCTCAGCAGAGCCCGAACTAAACCAATTTAACCGACTGACATTTGAAGAAACTGACAAGCGAGGCACAGACAATGAGATCCAGGCCAATGAGGGCCTGGCTGTGCTTGCGTCCATAGCAAACAGTTTACTTACCCCTGAAAACATTGACCCACAGAAAATAACGCCTGCCTTAAGTAAATTACACAATAACAGCTATATCCAAACTTTAATGACCAGTGCGCGTAGACAAATTAGCTGGAACCAAAAACTAACGACATGGCTGTCGCAAATAAAGCTGGAAAAAACGATTTGTCCTGAAGGTAAAAACAAGAAAAAGGCTCAGGTGTTGCATAATATTTTCAATAAATACGCTATTTCGCAATTGCAACCATACCAGTCTCAGCTCAGTAATCAGTTACAGGAACTGAGTAACTCGTTCGCTCAAATTTCACAAGCTATACCTCACCCGTTATACCCGGACCATGCAGCGGCCCTGATGACAGAGCTGAAGTCATCAAGCAGGCGGCATGCACAATGGTGGCAAGGCTTCTATAAAGTGTGTAAAGTTGCACCGGTATGAGCGAAAAAAGTGCAAACAAACATTAATTTAGCAAATTTACTTGATCCCTTCGAACGCTCGCTATATATTAGCGGCCGTTGGCAAGTGACGTAATGCAACAAAACAGTCATAGTTGCTCAACATTGTACGACCGTAGCTCAGTTGGTTAGAGCACCACCTTGACATGGTGGGGGTCGGTGGTTCGAATCCACTCGGTCGTACCAATTAATCTTATTTGGTTAATTCTCAAAGCTTTTATTATTGTACGACCGTAGCTCAGTTGGTTAGAGCACCACCTTGACATGGTGGGGGTCGGTGGTTCGAATCCACTCGGTCGTACCAATTAACCTTTTTTGGTTAATTTTCAAAACGTCTACTATTGTACGACCGTAGCTCAGTTGGTTAGAGCACCACCTTGACATGGTGGGGGTCGGTGGTTCGAATCCACTCGGTCGTACCAATCTACTTTTGTTATTAATTAACTCCTCAATTGTAAAACCATAGCTCATCTATTCAGAGCACCACCACTCTCTATGACCCGGTCCAGTGGTCAGTGATTCAGATCCACTCGGTCGTACCAATTATTCCCTCTTGGTTAATTTTTAACGCGCCTACTATTTTACCACCGTAGCTCAGTTGGTTAGAGCACCACCACTCTCTATGACCCGGTCCAGTGGTCAGTGATTCAGATCCACTCGGTCGTACCAATTAACCTTTTTTGGTTAATTTTCAAAACGTTTACTATTGTACGACCGTAGCTCAGTTGATTAGAGCACCACCACTCTCTATGACCCGGTCCAGTGGTCAATGATTCAGATCCACTCGGTCGTACCAATTAATCTTTCTTGGTTAATTTTTAACGCGCCTACTATTGCAAAACCTTAGCTCAGTTGATTAGAGCACCACCACTCTCTATGACCCGGTCCAGTGGCCAGTGATTCAGATCCACTCGGTCGTACCAATTAATCTTACTTGGTTAATTTTCAAAGCGTCTACTAATGTACCACCGTAGCTCAGTTGATTAGAGCACCACCACTCTCTATGACCCGGTCCAGTGGTCAGTGATTCAGATCCACTCGGTCGTACCAATTAATCTTTCTTGGTTAATTTACAAAGCGCCTACTAATGTACCATCGTAGCTCAGTTGGTTAGAGCACCACCACTCTCTACAACCCGGTCCAGCAGTCAATGGTTCGAATCAGCTCGACCCGACCAACTTCTCATATTTCCTTACTCCTTCACATATAAACAATCACACGACATTAAATCACGCCCTTCTTAATCAGCATCCTTTAAGCCTGTATATTGTCGCAATCGCAAAAGTCGTACTACCTTTTAAATTCAACTGCTTTTGAGTCTGCTGGTTTCGACTGACCTTTACGTCACTCTATATCGCAGCGGCCTATCTCATAGTTGTCATAACCGTTCGCTATCATGACACGTTATCAATTCTAATTGGTCTTGGCACACCTCAGTTTGCCCTGGCCATAGAATTTGCTATACATTAAATAGATTATCACTCACTAAGGAAGGCCATGTCTGGCAGGTTAAGTTTGACTCTTTTACTCATGCTGATGACGAGCCTGTTCAGTAGTTTGGGATATACCAGTCAAAAACCACAACAATCGTTGACCATTGCCATCGGATTGGAAAATTACGACTTTAAGCCCCTGTTTGCTGAATTCACCAGAAAAACGGGTATCCAAGTTAAGGTGGTTGAATTTGAAAATAACACCCTCAAATCGGAGTTATTGCTCCGTGCCAGTAATAATGCGTTACCGGACGGCATCATAGTTCCTGCGGATTACATGGGACTGACAGCACTCAACTTATCCGCAGTGCCTGACGACTGGCTGTCCACACACCTGATAGAACAAGTAAAATCCAACATCAAAGCCAACGGCACGACACTTGGCGTACCTATTGTTTTTGGCAATCACCTGATGCTGTATTACAACAGGACGCTGGTGAGCCAACCTGCTAAAAGCTGGCAACAACTCCGCGCACAGCAGCAAGCCCAGGGTGTTGAGATAAGCTGGAATTATTACGAGATGTACTGGTTTAGGGCATTTCTGGGCACCTTTGGTACGCCACTGATTTTGAATGGTCATGTGAACCTGGACACACCGGCGATGATCCGCGCTCTGCGTTGGTATAAGTCGCTCAAAGAAGAAGACTGGCTAGACGTAGAATGTAACTACGAATGCACGGTTAATCGATTTTTGGCTGGCGAAGTTGCCTACACCATCAATGGCTCCTGGATGTTCCAGCGCTTCTCCGAGCATTTTGCGGACAAATTAGGGGTCGCACAATTGCCCAGCCTGAATGATGCACCTATGCGCTCCTACTTTTCATCACATGTCATGGCCTTTCCTAATAATGCCCTGTCGGGCCCCAAAAGAGCAGAACTTAAACACTTATCTGAATTCTTACAATCTCTGCCGGTACAAACCAACTTTTGGTCGTCAATTAATGCTCTGCCTGTCGATAAGCGAGCATTAGACACATTAAAAATACAAAGCATTGCACAGGTTGAAGCGCTTATCACAACACTGGAATACACTCAGCCGATGCCCAACGAAGCACAAATGGCCTTTGTGTGGGAAGCCATGTTGAAAGGCCTGACACGCCACCTTGCTGGCGTGCTTGATGAACAACAGGCCGCCCATTTCATGCAACATATCGTAGAAAAGTCGATTAGCTATGAGCAAGAAAAAAAACCTGGTCAGTGAATTACAGCTTAAAGTCGGCACTATGGTCCTGGTCTTGTTAACCATTGCCCTGGCCCATTTCGCCTATAGCGCCTGGACACAAGCCAATAAAATCGCATCAGATACCGTTGCACAACGCGCAACCAGCCTGTCTTTGGACATAAAAAACAGACTGGCCGAACTGACATTTCAGGTCGCGCACTACAGCGACCACCGGATCCTAGCAGAGTTGCCTTTAAACCTTTTGTATACACAATACGCGCTTAAGGAGATCCGAGAGCTGGTATCCAAATCTCCATTGGTCAAAAGTGTGATGATCAGTGATGGCTCTCCTTACATTGTTGAGGGTTACCCTCTTTATACTTTGCACTGGGCAACCCCTTCTATCATAGAGCACACCGCTTCTGTCATTAACGAAAGTGCGCGCGAGTTGATGGTCAGAAAGCTCTTGATCAGCAACACAGAGCTCAACGTTAAATCGGCCCACGAAGGAACACTGTTTATTGCCGTGCCGTTACGGCAGACCTTACCCTCTCTCATCGACCCATTTCGTTATACCGGCGTGCTGTACTTTGAATTGGATGTTAGTCAGTTGGCGATTGAACTGGCTGACTATGAATCACTGACAACCTTTTCAGATCAGCAAATGTGGTTTCATAAAGGGCATGATGTCGACGCAGGACTCAATGCAACCTACCCCATTTATGAACGTGACACAGAAGGCCTGAATTTATCGCTATCGCTGTCCCATCAGCACAGCGCTTATACTCAGGAAATCCTGTACGCTATCATCAGAAGCGCAATGCTGGCATTAGGCGTGTTGATCATACTTTTCTGGTACCTCGCCTACGTCAGCCGTAAAGTCACGACTCCCATGAAGCAACTTGAAAAATACTGCATGTCTCTGACATCAGGTAACTATGAGCAGAATAATGCAAACCTCGAATATGAAGAGCTAAAAACACTGCAAAAGACCCTTAACAAGCTGGTCGACACCGTCAATACACAGGTCACACAACTTAAGCAGGAGAAAGTGCGAGCCGAGCAATCGGAGCTGGCCAAAGCACAATTTCTTGCCACCATGAGCCACGAGATTCGCACCCCAATGAATGCGATTCTGGGCGTTTTTCAGCTTCTGAGACAAGAGGATCTTCGTGTGCAAGAGCGCTCCCTGATTGAACAAGGCTATACCTCTTCACAAACCTTACTCGGCCTGGTGAATGACATACTCGACTTTTCTAAAATGGAAGCTGGCAAACTCACACTCGAGGTTCTGGCTGTGGACATTCCGCAGTTATGTCGGGAAGTCATTCAGGAGTACAAACACGTGGCCCGTGACAAACAGGTTGCGCTGAAACTGGACTCACAGTTGCAAGCGCACTTATCAATCAAACTTGCCGACCCTCTGCGGCTAAAACAAATCCTTCGTAACCTGCTATCAAATGCAATCAAGTTCACAGAGCAAGGCCAGGTAACTTTGAGAGTGCAAGGTGACGACAATGGACTCGCGATAGAGGTCTGCGATAGCGGAATTGGTATGACTCCCACCCAGCTTTCCAATTTGTTTAAACATTTTCATCAGGCCGACAATTCAACCACTCGAAAATACGGCGGCTCAGGACTGGGACTGGCTATTGTCAAACAGCTAGTGGAGCTCATGCAAGGTGAGGTAAAAGTCACAAGTGTTGCAGGGGATGGCAGTCAGTTTACGGTCACACTCCCGCTGCAAAGTGTTAAAATCGCAACCCAGTCTGCAATCGCAGATAGACAAACACAACCTCAAGCCCCAGATCTGAGCGGTGTTAAGGTACTGCTTGCTGAAGATAACCTGATTAATCAGCAAATATTTTCAGCCATGATGAAAAAGACCAATGCAACACTCATTATGGCGGCTAACGGTAAGCTCGCCATGGAGAGCTTTAATAAAGCTCGACCTGACCTCTTCTTTGTTGATATTCAAATGCCTGTGATGGATGGTATAGAGGTTTGCCAACAGGTTAAAAGCACCGACTATCACAATCCACTCATCGCCATTACAGCCAATGTACTCCCTGAGGATGTCAGCCGTTACCTTTCTCTCGGGTTTGACGACTTCGTTGCTAAGCCAATTGATATGCAGGCACTGTTCGATACCATTACTCGAGTATTGGAAAGTGATACTCAATCTGGTGAGGCGACTAAGTCAAACACAATCTAGAGGCTGGTTATTGGCGCACGAGCACTGTGTGAGCGCACAGAGCGGCTAAAAAACCGTTACATGGTGCATGAGGAAAGGCAGTAGCCAGAGTTGTTCAGAAGCCCCAATGAAGGGGCTTCTGTCCTGAAGTTACGCCAGTTTATCCGATGCAACTTTATATTTTGGATCTTCTATCACATTCACTTCCACCAAATCTGCCGCTTTTGCCAATAACTGCTGGCAATCCTGACTCAGGTGACGCAAATGCAATTTCTTACCGGCCTTAGTGTACTTTTCTGCAAGCGCATCAATGGCTTCAATTGCACTGTGGTCGGCAACTCGGCTATGTTTGAACTCAATGATCACATCAGCCGGATCATTTGCCACATCAAACAACTCAGCAAAATTCTTTACAGAGCCGAAGAATAATGGGCCATGTAACTCATACACTTTTGAGCCCTGCTCATCAATATAATTGCTGGTATAGATATGTTTAGCGTGCTCCCAGGCGAAAACCAGCGCTGAGACAATCACACCGACACAGACTGCGATAGCGAGGTCGGTCACCACTGTGACACCAGATACCAGGACAATTACAAACGCGTCGCTCTTTGGAATGCGCTTCATCAGGCGGAAGCTGGACCACTCAAAAGTACCCAGTACAACCATAAACATCACACCAACCAAAGCAGCCAGTGGGATCATTTCGATTAGGCTGGCAGCAAACAAGATAAAGGCAAGCAGTAATATGGCAGCGGTAATACCAGACAGACGGCTACGACCACCTGAATTAATGTTGATCATTGACTGACCAATCATTGCACAGCCACCCATTGCACCGAATACACCACAGGTCATGTTTGCAGCGCCCTGGCCAATACACTCTCTGTTCGAATGGCCACGTGTTTCAGTGATCTCGTCGATCAAGGTCAGGGTCAGTAATGATTCAATCAGACCAATCGCGGCAAGGATCAGTGCATATGGGAAAATAATCGTGAAAGTTTCCCATGTCCAGGGCACCTGAGGGATATGGAATTCAGGGAAGCCGCCTGCAATAGTAGCATTCACATTGCCACTCATATCTTTGAGGTAATCCAGAACGTTACGTGTGTCGAGGTCGAGTCCAATCACCAAACCAGTAACAACCAGGATTGCTGCCAGGCTTGACGGTACCGCCGTTGTTAGTTTTGGTAGAAAGTGGATGATTGCCATCGTCAGCGCTACCAGACCAGCCATGATATAAAGCTGCTGCCCTTGCATCCACTGTAATGTGCCAGTTCCATCCATCACCTTAAACTGGCCAAGCTGAGCCAGGAAAATTACGATGGCCAGGCCATTTACGAAGCCGAGCATCACCGGGTGCGGCACCATACGAATGAACTTACCAAGCTTAAATACGCCTGCGAGGATCTGTAAGACCCCCATCAGCAACACTGTCGCAAACAGGTATTCGACACCATGTTCAATCACCAGGCTCACCATAACGACGGCAAGCGCACCGGTTGCACCAGATATCATACCTGGACGACCACCAAAAATAGACGTGATCAAGCCCACGATGAACGCGGCGTATAAGCCGACTAATGGGTCGACATGTGCGACAAACGCAAATGCGACAGCTTCAGGTACCAACGCCAGAGCGACGGTCAATCCTGACAGTATGTCGTTCTTAGCAGAGCTGGGCGCTTTGCCTATTAGATTAAACATTTAAATCCCCAAGATTATTACTACGACAGAAAAGCGCTGGATCCTAGCAAAATCCAGCGCTTTTAACAAATGAGATACATTATAGTTGAGTTTCAGGTCTGATGTATGACAATCAGATTGGCAGGGCTGTGGTTCGCTTAACGCACGTCATTGTAACGTTTGAATGAACTTCCTGAACATATTCGAGGTTGAGCAGATTATCTCTGACAAACTGCTCATACCCTTCTATACCACGAGAAATAATGCGTAACATAAAGTCCATCGTGCCTGCCATCGTATAGCACTCAGTGACTTCGTCATAACTCATGATCAATTTTTCGAATTCTGCAAGGTTATTACGGCCATGGTTAGATAACTTAACATGAGCATAAACAAGCATATCAAAACCAAGCTGTTTCTCATCCAGCAATGCAACTTTACCTTTGATATAACCATCTTGCTCGAGTTTGGCAATACGACGCCAACAAGGTGACTGGGACAGCCCTACTTTGTCGGCTATTTCTGCCGTAGATAAACTCGCATCTTGCTGTAACAGCGCTAGTATTTGACGATCAACCTGATTTAATGACATATTTTTCTTAATTTTTAATTAGTTAAATGAATACAGTGCCGATAGACTCAGTTATCAGCCAAACCGCCCGCTCATAAAAGGATTATGTCGCTGCTCATACCCAATCGACGTATCTTCACCATGGCCACTCATTACCCGAGTCGCCTCTGGTAAAGTGAATAGCTGAGTTTCGATAGAACGTTTTAGCAATGCCGCATCCCCCTTTGGAAAATCTGTTCTGCCGACTGAGCCTTTGAACAACACATCACCAACCAATACAGTTGCACTCTGTGGCTCATAAAACACGACATGACCCGGCGTATGTCCGGGACAATGGCGCACTTCCAATTTCAGCTCGCCAAGTTCAACGCATTCACCGTCTTCAAGCCAGCGTCTGGGAAAGAACGAGGCCTGCGGTGCAAAGCCAAACATCTGCGCTTGCATAGGTAATGCATCAAACCAAAACTTATCTTCGCGCTGTGGCCCGACAATATCAACCCCTAAAGCTTCGGATAACGCCTCACTGGCACCAACATGGTCAAGATGCCCATGCGTAAGCAAAATCATTTCAACTTTAAGGGTGCGTTCCTTTATAACAGACAATATTTTATCAACATCGCCCCCCGGGTCAACCACTGCGCACAGTCCTGTGCCAGGACAACAAATAATCCGACAGTTCTGCATAAATGGAGTGACGGGTATGGTGATTACCTGCATTTATTTTTCCTTAAAGGACATGAGTATCGGATACTTCAGATAAGCCTGATCATAATATGGCGTACGCTGATATAGCCACTCCATTCTCGCTTTTGGATCTTTCGCAAAGGCTTTATCCTCGCTGATTTTTTTATCAAACGCCAGTGCCATTGCCGGATTGTCTTTTAACATTTTCCGGGCGAAAGGTTCAAGCGCATAATTTTCAACGTACTCAGTGCGCTGGAACACGCCAGGGAAATCCCCCCAGGCGAAAAACGAGTCAGGTGCTTGAGGGTGTAGCAAATGGGTTACCAGCTCTCCATTGGCTTGCTGAGTTGACACTCGATACCAGCCCGACAGGCTCAGGGATGTCGACACTGCCTGCTGCTCAAATTCGGCACTAACACGAAAACGCCCTTCAAATGGGGTGTCTGCAAATTGATATGAGGTTATCGCAAGCTGAACCAAATCATCAGCCAATACATCAGTATTCAGCTGCTCAACGGTAACCCCATGGAGTTTAAGCTTTTCCACAGTATTGGTATAAGCAGGCGGAATGTAAAACGCACTGGGCACTTTCACTTTAACCTTTACTTCTTTTTGCCAGTATACGGGGAGTTGCTCATACAACATTGGCTCACCAAGATATTTGGCTTCCATTTGACCTGATAACGCACTTTTGAAGCGTTTATAGGCAATACCTTTAAATGTGATCAGTGCTGGTTTTTCAGCATAGCTGCGTTCAACAACCAACTCATCCGGCACAAAATGTTTCTCTGTTTCGACCGCTTTAGCTAATGCCTGATGATGCTCAGACAATGCATCAATGACGCCATCAACAAATACATAAGTACCTAGTACTCGTTGTTTATAAGGTTTTAGAGAATGATTCTCTAACAATATGCTCGGCAGTGCCTTAATATCTGCCCAGCCATTTGAAAACCGCGGGCCAGCCACCCAGCCTGCGAGCCCTTTTTTAAAGTCTCGTTTATCCATTACAAACACCAGAGGGCCTGGCTCATGGCCTTGCTGGCGAAGTTTTTCGTCAATCATAGGCGTAAAATGCTGCTCCAGCACTTTGGCAACAGCGGGCGACTCACTGGCAAAGCTGGGATTAAACCCATAGGTAATATCATATTGATAGTCAGCGCCATCCGTCACATGCAAGTCAAGATACATAGCGGGCTGGTATTGATTGATCACTTGCATAACAGCTCGTACACCTGGCGTGTCAAGCTTAGTGTAGTCACGATTGAGGTTCAGATTGAGCCCATTGGTGCGATAACCCATCGTCGCAGGGCCACGCTGATTTATGCGGTTATAGGCACTTCTTCTCTCGTGACCATCGACGTTCAGCACGGGAATAAACAGAATATTAACCTTGTTGAGCACATCACGCCGTTTGCCCGTCGCTATATCGCGTAAAAGCATAAACATAGCATCTTTGCCGTCTATTTCGCCCGCGTGGATCCCAGCCTGGACCAGCAATGTCGGTTTGTTGTTATTTTTCAACATAGCTGGACTGAACTGATTTACCTGAGACGCAATCAACATTTTAATATCGCGGCCTGCATTACTCTTCCCTATCGTAACCGCCTTAAACTGAGTTGGATTCGCCGCGACCAGGCGGTCGATAAATGCCATCGTTTTTGCATAGTCCGGACTTTCCAGACCCTTGCTCAGTTCAAAATCTGTGGTGAGTGGTCCCTGCTCCTGCATCAGGTCGACACTTTTTCCCTGCCAGTCTTGCAGCGGTGGTAAATGACTATTCAGATTTACTGTTGCACTTAGCAAAACAATGCCTAAATTCATAAACAATCTTTATTTTTATCTATCAATATAATGATTATATCAATATTTAAATTAACAACTTACAATGTGCGGTGATTCTACAAAAATTCACAGTTAATCGCGAGCTAACTTTTGGCCCTGCGAAAAAACATGGATAAACACATGACAAAATCGATATTAATCACCGGTTGCTCCACCGGCATTGGCTATTACTGCGCCAAGGCGCTTCACCTCGCCGGATTTCGCGTAGTGGCGTCGGTGCGCAATCCTGAACACTTGACCCGCTTTGAAGCTGACGACATACCCTGTATTTTGTTGGATCTGGCTGATGAAGCGTCTATCAAAAAGGGATTTGACGAGGCTGTTACGCTGTGCGACGGAAAGCTCGATGCGCTGTTTAACAATGGCGCTTATGGTCAGCCCGGCGCGGTAGAAGACTTACCAACCGAGGTTTTACGCGCACAATTTGAAACCAATTTGTTCGGCTGGCATACCCTGACGCGCATGGCAGTTGCCCATATGAGAAACCATGGCGGCGACAGCCGAATCATTCAAAACTCATCCGTTCTGGGACTTGTCGCTTTGCCCTACCGCGGCGCCTACAATGCCAGTAAATTCGCGTTGGAAGGGCTTACAGATACACTCCGCATGGAGCTAAATGGGTCAAATATTCAGGTAAGCCTGATAGAACCTGGTCCTGTCTTATCTGATTTTCGTCGTAATGCGCGCATTGCGTTTGAACAACATATTGAAATAAACAGCAGTGCACATAAAGCGGAATACGAAGCGCAGTTAGCACGACTGAATGCGCAGTCTGCACCTCAAAAGTTTACCTTAGGGCCTGATGCAGTCTACGAAAAGCTCGTGCATGCACTGACAGCAAAACGTGCAAAGCCAAGGTATTACGTCACCTTCCCGACCTACTTAATGGGATATCTTAAGCGCTTGCTTAGCTCAACCTGGCTGGACAAAATTTTGCTCAAAAATAGATAGGATCAAAAAAAGGAGCCATAGGCTCCTTTTCTTTCAATCGCTTAACTTAATATGGAATTAAGCTGCAAGACCTTCTTTTGCTTTAGCAACAAGTGCTGCGAAAGCTACCTGGTCGTATACTGCGATATCAGCTAGGATCTTACGATCGATTTCAACAGATGACTTTTTAAGGCCATTGATGAAACGGCTGTAAGAAAGGCCGTTTTGACGTGCAGCAGCGTTGATACGTGCAATCCATAGTTGACGGAAAGTACGTTTCTTAGCGCGACGGTCACGGTAAGCGTATTGACCTGCTTTAGTTACTGCCTGGAAAGCTACGCGATAAACGCGTGAACGCGCTCCGTAGTAACCTTTAGCTTGCTTTAATACTTTTTTGTGACGTGCACGTGCGATAACACCGCGTTTAACTCTTGCCATTTCTGATATCCTCTATTAAGCGAATGGTAACATACGATTGATAAGACCCAGGTCATTCTTATGAACCATAGTCTTGTTACGTAGGTGAAGTTTACGCTTAGAAGATTTCTTAGTCAGAATGTGACGAAGATGCGACTGTTTACGCTTGAAACCGCCAGAAGCAGTCTTTTTGAAGCGCTTAGCAGCACCTCTGTGTGTCTTTAGTTTGTAAGACATTGCAATAACTCCAAATGATATTGCGTTAACGTTATGCAAGCAGGCGGATGATACACATCACTTTGTTGGCCTGGTATGCACCCTAATTCCGGTGAAAAGCCACACGTGACCTTTACTTAGGTACCGGTTAACTCAGGTGGCTGACGCACTTTAAACCTGAGTTAAATTCTGTCGATCGTTAAATCGGCGCGTATTATGCCTTGCTTAAGACTTTTTCGCAATAGGTGCCATCATCATAATCATTTGACGACCTTCAACCCGGTTCGGGAATGACTCTACCTGAGCCACTTCTTCCAGATCGGCTTTCAAACGATTAAGCATTTCAATGGCAATTTCCTGGTGAGCCATTTCACGGCCACGGAAACGAATGGTGATTTTCGCTTTGTCGCCCGCTTCAAGGAATTTGCGAAGGTTACGCAGTTTAACCTGATAATCGCCTTCGTCCGTGCCAGGACGGAATTTGATTTCTTTAACCTGGATCTGTTTTTGCTTTTTCTTTTGTTCTTTTTGTAGTTTTGCTTTTTCAAAAAGGAACTTACCATAGTCCATTACTTTACAGACTGGTGGCTCTGCATTTGGACTGATCTCAACCAGGTCCAGGCCGGCTTCTTCTGCAAGCGTTCTTGCTTCTCTAATAGAAACTACGCCCGCCTGCTCGCCTTCAGCGTCAATTAAGCGAACTTCTTTTGCTGATATTTCTTCATTGATACGATTTTTCTGAGCAGTAGTTTGCCCTTTTTTGCCGCCTCTAATGGTACGTTCCTCCAAAAAGTCAAAAATATATTGTGCGAAAAGCGATTTGAATTAAGTGATAAGCCTTTCGCACAGGTTTACTATAAATTAACGTCTGTCTTTAATCTCTTCGCTGATTTTAGCGATGAAATCATCTACAGAGAACTTGCCCAGGTCTTCACCTTTGCGCGTTCTTACCGCTACTTCTTGTTGTTCAACTTCTTTGTCACCGACAACAAGCAGATAAGGGATACGTTTTAAAGTATGCTCGCGGATTTTAAAGCCAATCTTTTCATTTCTCAAGTCAGCACAGGCTCTTATTCCCAGTTTATTCAGTTTTTGTACAACTTCGTGCACATAGTCTGCCTGTTTGTCGGTGATATTCATGATCACCACTTGCTTCGGCGCAAGCCAGGTCGGGAATAACCCTGCGTACTCTTCGGTTAAAATACCGATGAAACGCTCTATTGACCCTAACACGGCACGGTGGATCATCACCGGCGTTTTACGTTCATTATTTTCCGCTACATACGTCGCGCCTAAACGGCCCGGTAAAGCAAAGTCTAGCTGCACTGTGCCACATTGCCAAGCACGCTCAAGACAGTCATACAAAGTAAATTCGATCTTAGGGCCGTAGAATGCGCCTTCGCCCGGCAAATAACCAAATTCAATATCATTTGCTTTTAGTGCATCTGCCAGTGCTTCTTCAGCCTTGTCCCACATTTCGTCATCACCGATACGTTTCTCAGGACGCGTTGATAGCTTCACAACAATTTTCTCAAAGCCGAACGTCGAATAGGTATCATAGATCATATTGATACAGGCGGATACTTCATCCATTACCTGTTCTTCAGTACAGAAGACGTGCGCATCATCCTGAGTAAAGCCACGCACACGCATCAGGCCATGCAATGCACCTGATGGCTCGTTACGGTGACAACAGCCAAACTCTGCCATACGCAGCGGCAGATCACGATACGACTTCAGACCTTGGTTGAAGATCTGAACGTGGCCAGGACAGTTCATTGGCTTTATTGCATACTCACGCTTCTCAGACTCAGTGGTGAACATCGCATCCGAGTACTTGTCCCAGTGACCTGATTTTTCCCACAGACCACGGTCCATCATTAACGGACCTTTGACTTCTTCGTATGCATATTCACGCAGCTTTTCACGCACGAAATCTTCTAACTCACGATAGATGCTCCACCCATCGTTGTGCCAGAAAACCATGCCGGGCGCTTCTTCTTGCCAGTGCCACAAATCAAGCGCTTTACCAATTTTACGGTGATCGCGTTTCTCGGCTTCTTCAAGGCGTTTCAGGTAAGCTTTCAGCTGCTTCTTATCAGCCCACGCTGTGCCGTAGATACGCTGCAGCATTTTATTTTCGGCATTACCACGCCAGTATGCGCCAGCCACCTTCATGATTTTGAAGTGGTGGCAGAATTTCATGTTTGGTACGTGTGGACCACGACACATATCAACATATTCTTCGTGATGGTACAGACCCGGACGATCATCTTTTTCGATGTTCTCATCCAGGATTTCCATCTTATAGGTCTCACCACGCGCTTCAAACGCATCGCGAGCTTCTTGCCAGCTAACTTTCTTTTTAACAACGTCGTAATTGGTTTTGGCTAGCTCAAGCATACGTTTTTCGATGGCATCGAGGTCTTCCTGGGTCAGCGAGTGCTCCATATCGATGTCATAATAAAAACCATTATCTATGGTCGGGCCGATCGCCATTTTCGCTTCAGGGAAAAGCTGTTTAACCGCATGGCCGATCAGGTGAGCACAAGAGTGACGAATGATCTCTAAGCCATCTTCATCTTTGGCTGTGATAATTTCTAATTGTGCATCCTGTTCAATCGGATCACAGGCATCAACACGCACACCGTCTACACGACCTGCAATGGTGGCCTTAGCCAAACCAGGGCCGATGTCTTGAGCGACTTCTAAAGTTGTAACCGGGTTTTCAAATATACGCTGACTGCCGTCAGGGAGAGTAATTACTGGCATGATAATTCCTACTTACAGTGGTGACACCTACAACGCATCACATGTATTAGTTTAAGTTAATTGTTTTAAATTTGATGCCCATCAACACTTTTACGAATAAGCATTGGCTGAACAGTGGTATACTGTCGGTGTCCGAGGACTTTCAAACGCAGCGCCCATTGTGAACGCTCACGTGACGAGTTGCAAGGAAAAGACTAAGATTAAGCAGGGATTTTGGCTAAAATGACGGGGAAAACCATGGCACAGAAACACTCATACAAGTTTGCATCTTTTAATTTGCTGAACTTTGCTGCGCCGCCCTATTCTTTTTACCAGCTGGAAGAATCGTATAACGACACTCAATGGCTGACCAAAACACAGTTCATTACGGGCCTGATCCAACATATGGACCCCAGCGTAATTGTGTTTCAGGAGGTATTTAGCCCCGAGACACTGGCCACCTTGTGTGAAGATCTGGGACTGCCTTATTTCGCAACCGTTGACACCCCAAAACCGGACTTGGTTTACCCAAATGTGCTGTTCAATCCCATTGTCGCCATTGCCAGCAAATTCCCGTTTAAGAGCTTTACCCCGCTGGAGCCCTGCCCCGAGTTACTGGAATATCTCAACAATCAGCATCAATTTAAGTTTAACCGGACCCCAATAAAGTGTAGCTTCGAGCTGCCTGGCTTAGGCCTGACAACCGTTTATGCCGTACACTTTAAATCCCAGCGGGTTCACTCCATGGCCCATATGCTAGGGAACACTCCCCAGGAGGATCCCCTGCTCACTTTGTTGCACCAAACAGTAGGCACCATGCAATCCCAAATATCCCGCTCACTCGAAGCCTCCATTGTCTATTATGATGCGCTGAAGACGCAGCGTGAAAAAGGCGCCGCCACACTGGTGATGGGCGATTTTAACGATCACATTGCCAGTCCTGCGCTGTCTTTTATGACGCAACAGTTCCCGACCAGTGCCATCCACCAGGACTTTAACAGCGTCGGGCTGTTTGACAGTTTTTGCCTGGCCGACAACCAACTCAGTTTCGGACAAAAACCCCCCACACATTATTATCAGGGGGTGGGCAACACACTTGACTACATCCTCGCCTCCAAAGAATTCAATCCTAACCTTGAGCAAAGCAAGGTCAGGCGTCTCACCTACCATAATTACGCGTCGCACTTAGACCCCAAACGAGATGAAGAAGACATTCGCTATTCCGATCACGCGGCCATCGCCATCGAAATGATACTGCAATAAGTTCTCGGTCATGATGAGCTGTGATATGATCCTTACTTATAACGATTTATTTGACCAGTTAATGGGAAACCAACAATGAGAACACTCGGTGTAGAGATTACCGGCAGCGAGGCCCTGCTGTGCCTTCTGAGCAAAGAAGAAGACGTTTTTGATATTCGCGATATTCGCCAGACTCGCTTTACACTTGGCAATATTGGCCAGGACACAGACGCAATGCGCAAATTCCACTTCGATTTTGCCAAACTGGTAGAAGATTACAAAATTGACTCTATTGCCATCCGTCAACGTGCCCATAAAGGCAAGTTTGCGGGCAGCGCAGCGGGCTTTAAAATGGAAGCAGCGATCCAGCTAATAGAAGACACTGATGTGAAGTTATTGTCTTCCACGGAAGTGAAAGAGCAGCTTAAACGTAACCCTGTGCCTGTTGACTTCGCCGATACTGGCCTGAAAAAGTATCAGGAACAAGCGTTTCACAACGCCTACGTGTTCATTATGCGTAAGACTTACGGTCATGAAGACGCCGAGCAGGCAGAATAATTACTGGCCCGGCGATTATGCCGGGCTTTCTCTTTGCATAACTAGCTAACACACTCTCCCCTTTCACTTTTTTCAAATTGTCACTTGGTTTTCTTACAGGTTCTGAGTTATAAAGTACGCTTGGTGTGTGCTTTTTCTGAACAGTCTACGTTTGCACACCTCATCTACTTGCAGGGTCATTTCGGCACTGTCATCATGCAGGAGGCACTATGCTTAGGTTCTTTGAACGATTCACCGTCCCATTCCCGTCACGCCCGGCAACACAGCCACCCCAGGGGTTACTGGCATTTTGCCGATTTTATACTATAGGAATGGAGTTGCCACTGCTACTCATGTCACTGAGCGCTGCTATCTTGGCCACACTGGAGGTCATGCTGTTTGGCTTCATGGGCACGCTGGTTGACTGGATGCAGGCATATCCGCCTGCCGAATTATTCGAAGTGAAACGTCAGGAACTCACCATGATGGCCGCAATTACGCTCATTGGCCTGCCCTGCCTGGTATTTTTTCACAGCGCAATATTACATCAAAGTTTGCTGGGTAATTACCCCATGGCTATTCGATGGCTGGCACATCGCTATTTGCTCAAGCAAAGTGTGTCCTTCTATCAGGACGAATTTGCCGGACGCATTGCAACCAAAGTCATGCAAACAGCGCTGGCTATCCGCGAGGCTGTAATGAAACTGCTGGATGTGCTTGTTTACGTCATTGTGTACTTTGGTGCCATGCTTGCGCTTGTCAGCGATAGTGATATAAGAATGATGATCCCCTTGCTGATATGGCTGGCTCTGTATATCGGTATGCAGTTCTATTTTGTTCCACGGCTCAAACAGGTAGCCAGCAAGCAGGCCGATGCACGTTCGCAAATGACCGGTCGTATAGTCGACAGCTATACCAATATAACCACAGTTAAACTGTTCTCGTACAACAAACGGGAAGAAACTTATGCCCGTGACAGTATGAATTTGTTCATTGAACCCGTATATGCCCAAATGCGGCTAGCAACGCAACTGAATGTCAGCATACAAACACTGAATTTCCTACTGGTCTTCAGTGTCGCGGCTGGCTCGCTCTATCTATGGTCACTCAGTGCAATCAGCAGTGGCGCCATCGCGATTACCATTGCCCTAGCTTTGCGTTTGAACGGTATGTCTCAGTGGATCATGTGGGAAGTATCCAGCCTGTTCGAAAACATAGGTACCGTCATCGATGGTAAAAATACCTTATCCAAACCATTGGATGTCCAGGATCAGCCCAATGCCCCGGCCTTAAACGTAACGCAGGGCGAAATCATATTTAACAATCTGCACTTTGCCTACAAACGCCAGCAGCAATCGGAGCAGCATACCGTTATTCAGGGACTAAACCTGACGATTGCCCCGGGCGAAAAAATCGGCATTGTGGGTCGCTCAGGTGCCGGCAAATCGACTTTGGTCAACTTACTGCTGCGCTTTTATGACGTTCAGCAAGGCACCATAAAAATAGATGGACAAGATATTTCGCAGGTCGACCAGGAAAGCCTGCGCGCGCACATTGCGATGGTGACCCAGGATACAGCACTACTACATCGAAGCGTGCGGGATAATGTACTATATGGCCGCCCCGATGCGAGTGAAGATGACTTACTTAAGGCCATAGACAAAGCCGAAGCAAGTGAATTTATAAAATCGCTTGAAGACAACGAAGGTAACACTGGACTTGATGCCCAGGTCGGTGAGCGCGGTGTTAAACTCTCCGGAGGACAACGTCAGCGTATCGCCATTGCCAGAGTATTACTTAAAAACGCCCCTATTCTCATTCTGGACGAAGCAACTGCGGCGCTAGACTCCGAAGTAGAAGCGGCGATTCAGGATAGTTTAGACAGTTTGATGACGGGCAAAACCGTGATTGCTATTGCACATCGCCTGTCAACCATTGCGCAAATGGACCGGCTGATAGTGATGGATCAGGGCCAAATTGTTGAGCAAGGTACACATGATGAACTGCTCTCACAGAATGGCATTTACGCCAAACTGTGGGCACATCAAACCGGTGGGTTTATTGGCGTTGAATAACCAAAGCCGCGCGGGTCAGGTCTATTGTTGCGTGACGTATTTTATACCACCACAAAACAACTGACAGGCTTGATCAACAAACGCATCCAGATCCGCTTCAGCCAGAGGTGCCTGCCAGCGGATCGCCTGATCCCAAAACGTCAGCCGTTTTAATGCACCCCAGAAAAAAGCAGCAGCAAATGGCGCTGAGAAAGTACCCAGGCAGCCTGCCCGCGAGGCCTCTTCAAACCACAGGCTCATGGCTGCCTCGCATTGACTGAACTTGTTATTGAGCCTGTCTGCCTGTGCTTCGCAACGCATAGACTCAATCATCACTATGCGTGACAGCTTAATGTAGTCTTTATCCGACAGTAAGGACACGGCACTGTCGGCCAGGTGCCGTAGCTGTACTTCAAAATCATAATTAGGGATAAACTGAATGGTCGTAATAGGCTGTATTCTTTCAATTAGCGAAATAACCACAGCATCAAATAAGGCTTCTTTCGTTGCATAATGCTTGTATAAAGTGCGTTTGGATACCCCGGCAGCACTGCATATTGCTTCCATTGTGGTCGCCTGTAGACCCCGTTGTGCAAATTCTTCTACCGCTGCACTTAAGATAGCCTGTTGTTTTTCAGTAAGCTGGGTCATCGACTCGGTCATCAGTTCAAAATTAACAGCAGTTTAACTTAAAAAGGTCCAACATTAAAGTAAACGATTTCGTATACACAACCAAATAAAAGTACACGGGGCCGTTTACCTCCAGATTGATTAAGTATACACTTGCGTATACTTGCACTATTGTCGAACTATCTCAGCACTGTGCAGCCTGCTGATAAATCATGCTTCATAGGCAATAAACGGTGCTTTTTATTCATTCGGTTCGTTCTGCTTTGGTGTAAACAGAGCGAAGCACGGCAAGATATTCACTGGCATTAAAGCAAAATCTCGCAATGATGATGCAGCACACGCAAGTTAAAAAGCAGTGCTACACTTACTTGATTGGTTTGTAACCACGCCAGCGAAAAATGCAAAAGAAAACCCAATAAATGAGAGGTAAACTTGCCTCTACTCAGGAATAAAAAATTTTAATCAGGATTTGGAGTGTACATGTATCCAGCCCATAACAGCAGTCGTGTAGTACACCTGGCAACAGCAGTATTGTCTGCACTCGTTATTTCTGCCTGCTCCGAGGCACCTCAAAGCCAGGGAGGTCCATCCATGCCACCTGCGCAAGTGAGTATCAACAAGGTCACAACCCAAAGTGTGCCGTTCAACATCGAACTGCCAGCCACACTTGCCGGTGATAAAGAAGTTGAGATCAGAGCGCGCGTGTCCGGTCTCATTGAGTCGCGTAACTTTGAAGAGGGCCAGTACGTTAAAGCAGGACGTTCTTTATTTACCATTGAGCTTCGTCCCTTGCAGCTTGAACGAGACAAAGCAGAAGCCGACCTCAATGCCGCTAAAGCGAATGTAGCACAGGCAAAACGTGAGAAAGACAGGCTTGAACGACTCAAAGATGAGCGTTCCGTTTCAAAACGCGATTTTGATAACGCCGTTTCCGCCTATGAAGTTGCCATCGCCAATCTGGACTCTGCCAAAGTAGCACTCAGTGAAGCACAACTGGATTTAGAATATGCGCAGGTTAAAGCGCCTGTCTCAGGGATCATGGGTCGAGAGTTCGTATCTCAGGGCAGCTATGTCTCCGGGCCGACCGTACTGTTAAGTGAACTCACCGATACCGGCAAGATGCGGGCACGATTTGGGTTTTCTGAACGAGAGCAGCTGGCTATGCGACAGGATGTTGAAAATGGCACACTGAGCCTGCCTAAGAATAATGAGTTTAATGCCACCATAGTGCTTCAGGATGGCTCAGTCTATGCGCATTCAGGCAAAGTCGATTTCTCGGATGTCCGGGTAAACCGTTTTACTGGTACCAGTGAATTACAGGCCCGGATCAACAATCCGGATGGTGAGCTGCGTCCTGGTCAGTTTGTCCGCGTTCGTTTGTCCGGTGCAGTGCGCAATAACGCCATTGTGCTGCCGCAACGTGCCGTACTAGACAACGGCACAGGTAAATTTGTCTATCTTGCTACTGAAAACGAACAAGGCATGACCGTTGCGCTGCCTGCGCCAGTTGAGGTAGGTGAATGGGTCAACCTGGATGGCAAAAACATGTGGGTGATACGACAGGGCCTGACCCCTGGCCAGCCTGTGATCGTTGAAGGTATGGCGCGCATATTCTTCCCAGGAATGCCAGTTAGCGTGAGCGGCGAAGGAGAATAATCGTATGTTCTCTAAGTATTTTATTGATCGCCCGATCTTTGCATTTGTGATCTCAATAGTCATCGTACTGGCAGGTCTGGCCGCAATGCGTACCTTGCCTATCGCTCAGTACCCGGAGATCGCACCGCCGCAGGTTCAGGTAACAGCTTTTTATCCTGGCGCATCTGCCGATGTCCTGGAGCAGACAGTGGCAGCTCCGATAGAAAATGCCATCACCGGCGTTGAGGGCATGATGTACATGGAGTCAACCAGTACCAGCTCTGGCACAACCACTATCACAGTGACGTTTGAGATAGGCACCGATATTGACCAGGCTGCAGTAGACGTCAACAACCGGGTAAAACAAGTTGAAGCGCGCTTGCCGGAAGAGACACGCCGTCAGGGTGTGGTTGTTGCGAAAGGCTCATCCAGCTTCTTACAGGTCCATGCGTTTTATTCGCCGGATGGGACGCGTTCCAGCTTGTGGACATCAAACTACGTCACCATGAATATCCTGGACCGTATTAAACGTATCCCCGGCACCACCAGCGTTCAAATATTCGGTGCCAAAGATTACGCCATGCGTGTCTGGATCCGCCCTGATCTTATGAGTCAGCTTGGTGTTACTGTTGAAGAGATCACCGCAGCCATTCGTGAGCAAAACTCACAGTATGCGGCGGGTACCATAGGTGCCACACCAACCAGCAGCCAACCTCAGGAGTTAGTGTACAGCGTAACCGCCAAGGGTCGTTTATCTACGCCTGAAGAATTTGAAGCCATTATCATTCGCGCAAACCCGGATGGCTCTACCCTGCGTCTTAAAGATGTCGCGCGTGTTGAGCTGGGCTCCAAAGATTACAATTTTGCCGGTACCTTTAATGGTAAAGATGCCGTACTGCTGGGCGTATTTTTACAACCGGGTGCCAATGCACTGGATGTAGCGAACGAAGTAGAATCCGTGATAGCAGAGCTTCGTCAACAGTTTCCTGTTGGCCTGGATCACGGTATTCCGTACGACACTACACGCTTTGTGGAAGTGTCCATTCGTGAAGTATTGATCACCCTGGTCGAAGCCATGGTGTTGGTATTTTTGGTCGTTTACCTGTTCCTGCAAAACTGGCGCGCCACTTTAATTCCGACTCTGGCAGTCCCTGTTTCTTTATTAGGCACATTTGCCGGACTGTATATGCTCGGCTATTCCATCAATACCCTAACACTGTTCGGTATGGTGCTGTCTATTGGTATCGTCGTTGATGATGCCATCGTGGTACTGGAAAACGTCGAGCGGATCATGCACGAGCAACACCTTAATGCTCGTGAAGCGGCCATTAAAGCGATGCAGGAAGTAAGCGGCCCTGTTGTCGCTATTGTGCTGGTATTGTGCTCAGTGTTCGTCCCTATCGCTTTTTTGGGTGGTTTAACGGGTGAGTTGTTCAGACAATTTGCGATTACCATCTCCATATCCGTCAGTTTATCAGGTGTGGTCGCGCTGACGATGACCCCGGCGCTGTGCGTCATGATCCTCAAACATGAGCACAAGCAAACCGCGGGCTTCTTCTTGTGGTTCAATAACTGGTTCCAGCGCGTCACCGGCCGTTATGTGGGCTCCGTGAGCTTTATGATAAGACGTGGCTTGCTTGGTGTGGTGCTGATGGCCTCTATGGTCGGCGCAACCATGTTTATATGGCAAAAAACTCCAGGCTCTTTGGTTCCGGATGAAGATCAGGGCTTCTACATCGCCGCGGTGTTCCTGCCCGATGGTTCGTCACTGGAGCGCACTGCTGCAGTAGTTGAGGAAGTCGTTGCTGCCGCCCAGTCTAATCCGGCCAATGAAAACGTGGTTGCTTTTACAGGGTTTGATTTTATTGGTGGCGGTTACAAAAACAGTGCCGCAACGCTGTTCATCACACAAAAACACTGGGATGAGCGCGAAATCGACACGAAATCACTGGTTGGCGAGTTATTTATGAAGACCGCAGGGATCAACGAAGCGCTGGTTCTGGCTTTCAATCCCCCTGCTATATTTGGCCTGGGCACCACCGGGGGCTTTGAAGTTTACCTGCAAAATAAAGCGGGTACCGACCCTGAACGTCTCAAACAAGGCATGCAAATGCTAATGGGCGAAGCACAAAAGAGTCCGATACTTGCGGGTATTCAGACGCTGTGGCGTCCGGATGCACCGCAGCTGAAAGTTCACATGGATCGGGAACAGGCTCGTGCTATGGGCGTGAATATCAATTCAGCATTCAATGCACTGGCTGCCAATCTGGGGAATTATTACGTCAATGACTTCAATAAATTTGGCCGAGCCTGGCAAGTGCTGTTATCAGCCGAGGCAGAATTCCGTATGACGCCAGAAGACGTTGGCCGTATCTATGTGAAAAACAACCGTGGCGAAATGGTGCCTATCTCAGCATTTACTGACATTGAGTACAGCCGTGGACCGGAAACCTTGCAGCGCTACAATAATCTGTCAGCAGTTAAGCTGATGGGTAACGCAGCGCCGGGATATAGCTCAGGTCAGGCCATTGCAGAGTTTGAGCGTATCGCAAAACAAGTTCTGCCACCGGATATGACCTTTGAATGGACGGCCTCCGCTTATCAGGAAAAGCGCAGCTCAGGTACAACCGGTCTGGCACTTGGACTGGCTGTTGTGATGGTATTTTTAATCCTGGCGGCACTGTATGAGCGCTGGTCTCTGCCTATTTCGGTGTTACTGGCACTACCTTTTGGTACCTTTGGCGCACTTATTTCCATCTGGGTTGCAGGCTTAACCAATGATGTTTACTTCCAGATTGGCCTGGTCACCTTACTTGGTCTGGCCAGTAAAAACGCCATTCTGATCGTTGAGTATGCACTGATGAAGACACAGCAAGGCTGGAGTCCGGCAGCTGCTGCACTGGAAGCAGCACGACTGAGGTTCCGCCCTATCATTATGACTTCGCTGGCCTTCATACTGGGCGTAGTACCTCTGGTATTGAGCTCAGGCGCAGGTGCGGGTGCGCGTCATAGTGTAGGCACCGGGGTCATGGGCGGCATGCTTGCTGCAACCTTCCTGGCAGTGTTCTTCCTGCCCCTATTCTTCTACTGGTTAACGGCGAGACGTGTTTCTGAGAAACGCTCTAAACAGGAACTCAGTGAAGAGATTGCACAGCAGCACAAAGCTGAGCATGTAGATACTAAAGAAGATCTGGCCTAACTTTCCAGGTCGAATACAAGCGCCGATCACTCAATGAGTGCCGGCGCTTTTTTATTTTTTACCTGAATAGTCTTCCTAAGCCCATCCGCTTACTTTTGATAACGGTTTCCTTGCTGGCTGTTCACCCTGTTTCCTTAGCCATTAGTCTAATTTCATGCCGATCCATCGGCTCTCGCTTGCAATGGGGCAAACTTTGTTATTTCTTTGAGTTATAGCTTATTACCATTTTAAGCTCCCTGATTGGTTTCGCAGGTGCACTGGATAGTAAAAAGCAATGACAACAACAAGGAGTAGATAATGACAACATCAGCAATGAACCCGACCCTCAGTTATCACCGAGGTCCCTCTGACACGCCTTTACTTGATCAAACCATTGGCGGCTTTCTGGAGCACATTGTCGAACAGTTCGGCGACCGTGAAGCAATTGTTGTTTGCCATCAGCAACAGCGCCTCAGCTACCGAGAGTACCTTAAGCGTATTGATGAACTGGCAGCCGCCCTGTTACATTGCGGGATCCAGCCTGGCGACAGAGTTGCACTCTGGTCGCCCAATAACCTTGAGTGGTCTCTCGTGCAATTTGCCACAGCGCGGATCGGTGCCATTATGGTGTGTCTGAATCCGGCGTACCGCCCTGCCGAGCTGGAGTTTGCGCTCAATAATGCGGGCTGTAAGATGCTCATTATGGCCACCCGGTTCAAACACAGTCACTATGTCGATATGCTTAAAGAGCTCGCCCCGCAGTTGGAAGAGCATTCTTTTGGTGAGCTATGCGCACCTACACTGCCTGATCTGACCCATGTTGTGGTGATCCCCCAGCAAGGAGAGCCAACCCCAACAGAGTTGTGTGATTTCAATCAGTTGCTTTCTCTCGCGTCAGATCAAGATTACAACACCCTGCGCACTATCGGAGCCAGATTAAGCCCCGACAACGCCATCAATATCCAGTTTACCTCAGGAACAACCGGCAACCCTAAGGGCGCAACATTAACCCATCGTAATATTCTCAATAATGCCAACCTGGTTGCGCAGACCATGCAACTTACAGAGCAGGATAAGCTCTGTATTCCGGTTCCGCTGTACCACTGTTTCGGTATGGTGCTGGGCAACCTGGTTTGTCTCAGCCAGGGGGCTTGCGCAGTGTTCCCCAACGATGCTTTCGATCCGCTTCTGACACTGCAAACCGTCGAGGCCGAGCAGTGTACGGCACTGCACGGCGTGCCTACTATGTTTATCGCACAACTGGAGCACGAGCAGTTTGATCAATTCGACCTGAGCTCACTCAGAACCGGTGTCATGGCGGGAGCCACTTGTCCGGAAAAAGTGATGCGTGATGTGCAGACAAAAATGCACATGACAGACATCTTAATTGGCTATGGCCAGACCGAATGCAGCCCCATTAATCATATTACTGAAGTGTCGGCCCCATTGATTAAACGAGTGACCACTGTCGGTCGTGCCATTGCCCATACTGAAGTGAAAATCATTGATGAAAGTGGTGAGCTTACTCTCAGGGGCGTGCCCGGCGAGGTGTGTGCTCGAGGATATTGTGTCATGCAAGGCTACTGGCAGGATGATGCCAAAACCCGGGCAACCATAGATGCACAAGGCTGGTTGCATTCTGGCGATCTGGGTGTAATGGATGACGAAGGGTATGTCACTATTGTGGGACGCATCAAAGACATGATCATCCGCGGCGGCGAAAACATCTCCCCCCGGGAGATTGAAGAAGTTTTGTATCATCACCCTGACATTCAGGATGCGGCGGTATTTGGGATCAACGATGAAAAATATGGTGAAGAAGTTTGCGTCTGGCTTCAACTAAAACCGGATCATTATGTTGATGAGCAAGCCATTAGAACTTACTTACAAGACAAGCTTTCCTACTTCAAAGTCCCCAAACACATACGTATTGTAGATACTTACCCCATGACGGTGACTGGAAAACTACAAAAGTTCAAAATGCGTGAAGCAATGGAAAAGTCACTCAACGGACCGGCTTAAATAAGGGCTAAAACGCACGTTTAGCCCCTTGCATCAATGACAAAGTCATCTACAAATGAGATTACAGGCTAAGCAGCTGGTGATCCAGTGCCTGGGCAGCCTCTTCCGCTGCCCGATACCCTGAAGCAACCGCACCTTCCATATAACCTGTCCAGATGTCTGCCGTTTCTGTTCCGCAGAAATGAAAAGACCCGAGCGGTTTTTTCAGGTTATCGGCGAACTGAGTGAGCTTGCCAACCGCAAGAGGAGATTCACACCCCCTCTGATAAGGTACTGCCTGCCAGTCTGTCTCCACATAATCCACAGCCTCAAATGCCTCATTGCCAAAGAATTGGCTCAGAACTGCAAGCACTTGTTCCTTGCGTTCATCCAGCGACAACGCGCGCATTGCGTCACTACTATTTACAAATACGGTAAGTAAACCCGGTCCATTGCTGTTACGGGAACAGTCAAAAGTACTGGTCAGCACCTCGTTTGGGATGAATGAAATACCACTCAAGCCCTGCGCACGCCAAAATGGTCGAGTATATAACAGGTGGGCCTTGATGCTGCCTTCACTCGTATCCCATTGCTCAATAAGCTGCCTTTTATTCGATAACAACGGCGGCTCGAACTGAATATTACCGAGTAAACTGGGTGCCATAGCGAATATCACACGCTGACACAAAATAACTTGCCCGCTCTGGCAGCTGACCAGGCAAAATTCGCCGTGTTCCTCTACTTTGGTCACAGCATCAAATTGCACATGTTCTGCCAACTGCTGTTGCAGCGCCAGACAAATCGACTGTGCTCCCTCTTTGATAATACGGTCCTGCGCCCCCCCGGTGATGACTTCTAGTTGCTCAATACTGCCAGCACTTCGTATATAGTGGAGTAAAAATAAAAAGGAGATTTGTGCGATCGGAGCTGCTAAAAATGAGCGGACGGAATAATCCAATTCTTCTATCGCAGTGGCGGAATAACCTTGGCCCACACACCAATCATAGGCAGTTTGACCATCCCAGGCCTGAGCGCTCTGGGCCAACCAGGGTGCATGTATGGGTAAGCTTGCCGCCAACCTATTAAGGGTTGCACGTATTGTAGCCAATTCATTTTGAACTTGCGCTGGGAGGTCATCTTGCGATATTGGCTCCCCCTCCTGTGGCGTTGTAAAGGTCGAAAGCCCCAACTCAGCAATTAGAGATTGCATATGAATATGTGTCGCACCTACCCACTGTGCACCGCCATCGACAATATGGCGCTCCCCGCCTGTTGTTGTCAGCTGTTGATTCAAGGTCCGCCCACCAACCCGGCTTTTTGCTTCAAGTAGCTTAAAGTGGTAGCGGTTTTGGTCTGACAACTGCTTTGCCGCCGCCAGCCCGGCTAACCCACCCCCGATAACAACAATATCAGTCACATCCTTGATACTTTCAAAGTTAACATTGTCCAGCACTTGAGATGCTAAGTGCTTTAAGTTAGTAGTATGATCTGTTGGTGCTTTCATTTTTCTATCCTTGTATGTGGTGATAACTAAGTTGTCTAAACATCTGCACACTAGGATAGGAGCCAGGGACTCGTTTAAGTATGTATTTGTTGTCAGCGAATGTGGCAAAGTGTGAGAGAGTGCTGGAAACCATCAAGGTTGCGTTCATGTTTCAATCGTTTTGACATCGTTCCAAAGCAATAGACCGATAAATGTCGGCACTATTTTGCTTAATGGCATAAACAGTATTGGGATAGACTGAAACCTGCTCAGCAAATAATAAATTTTTAACAGTATAAACAACTAAATGCATAGAAATCGAACGCAATTTCTACTAGCCTAGTAACACGAGTTACGCTTTTTAAGCATCTTTCATGGTTGCCAATCATGCATTTGGGTAAACGGCTTTTTGTAGTCTATATCGTTTTGGTCTTGATGGCTGTTGCGCCAGCATTGTGTTTTGGCAACATCCCAGTACTTGCTAATCAATACTCAGTTAAAAAGCTGACTGCTGAGGACGGCTTTGTCTCATCCGAAATCTATTCAATAATACAAGATCAGCAAGGCTTACTCTGGTTCGGTACTGCTGAGAATGGTGTGATGCGCTATGATGGCCGTAAGGTCACTCTGTTTGAGTTTGATGGTCAAAGTGACAGCGGCTTGTCACACAATGATGCTGGCAACCTGATGTTAGATAGAAATGGCGACATATGGATTGGCACCTGGGGTGGAGGTGCTAATCGCTATGACCCAAAGACCGGACAGTTCGAGAACTTTCTTCATGACCCTAAACAGCCAACCTCAATTTCAGCAAACCGGATCCAGTCTTTATATCATGATCTGGATGGTTCAATCTGGTTGGGCTCATATGATAGTGGCCTTAATCGATACCTGGGAGAGGGTAAGTTTGAGCACGTCAGTAAAAGCACTGACTCAGTCACCGGCCTGTCTCACAATCGAATATGGGACATCGAAAATGATGGTATGGACCGCCTTTGGATAGCGACCAGTTACGGCCTGAACCTCTACGATAAAACCACGCAACGCTTTAACTATTTTTTCCCTGACCCAACAAACACCACCCCCACTGGCACCAATGAAATCAGGCACATTTTAAAAACGTCGCATAGCAAACTATACGTCGGAACCCAGCAAGGACCTTTTGCATTCGACCCTGCCAGTGCTGAGTTCAGTAAAATTGGCGCTCAAGATGGCACCGACCTCGGACAGGTGAACTCAATGATTGAGGATCAGGAGGGTTATATCTGGTTTGTTACCAGTAAAGGCGTATTCAGGCAGCACCCGTCAAATGAAGAATTAGTGCAACTGGAACTTGAGTACAATAATGGCATGCGGATAATATTTGAAGACAATGCCAAAACGCTGTGGATCACTAATGAAGTACACGGTATTTTTAAACTGGTCCCACATCGTAAATTCAAATCCATCAGCAATTCAATGCTCAAAGCACCAAATGGAATTGCTGCAGATAAAAATGGAGACCTGCTTGTTGTCAATTCGACTTCTCACTTGCTCAGGTGGGATGTTGCATCTCAAACCCTACACCCCCTTTCTGAGCCGCTATTTAATGAATCTAACGGCTTTAGTGAAAATCGACTCCTTGAGCGCCCGGTTTTACATCTTGATGGCGATGCCACTTTGTGGGTCGCGCAGGATGAAGGGTTAGCACAGTTCAACCTGGATACACGTGACGTGACAATTATTCGTTATCCAAAGGATGACCCAAATCACAGGCAATTTAGAGAAATAAGAGCGCTTGCCGTTGATAAACAAGGCAACCTCTGGGTAGGTACATACAAAAACGGAGTTTACATTTATAACCCGGACACTAGCACCTTCAGACACCTCGATACCTCCTATGGCTTGTCACACCCAGAAGTGCTAACCATATACAAAGATGATACCCACAACATGTGGGTCGGCACCGGTAATGGTGTAAACTTGTGGCTTGAAAAAGAGCAAATTTTTCAGCCCTTTGTGAATAACCCATATCGTGAAGACAGCCTGCTTGGCAGCATTGTACAGGATATCTACCAAACCCAGGATGGGCAGATCTGGATTGCCACCCAGCAAGGGCTCAACCTGTATCAGGCCAAGACAAACAACTTTACGCACTTTAGCACGCAAAATGGCCTGCCAAGCAACTTGATCCGCGCTATCTCTGACGATATGAGAGGTAATTTATGGCTAACTACAAACCGAGGCATCACTAAGTTTTCACCGTCTACGGGGAAAGTGAGTAATTTTGACAGCCATAATGGATTGCTTGGATTAAATTACTACTCCGATAGCCTGGTCAAAGCCAAACGAGACCTGCTCTTTACCAGTAGCCAACGCGGTATCGAATATTTCAGCACACGTCCTTTGCAATCAACCCTCAAAGACCCAACGCTTATCTTGACGGGCTTTAATAAAATGGGCCAGTCTGTAAAGCTCGACAAACCCTATTCATACGTCACAGATATCTACCTCACCTACCTGGATTATATTTTTTCTCTTGAGTTTTCCGTGCTTGATTTTGTGTCGCCTAATAAAAACCAGTATGCCTATAAACTTGAAGGCTATGACGACAACTGGATAGACATTGGCAACCGAAACTCAGCCACGTTCACAAATCTGGATGGTGGAACTTATACATTTCAGGTAAAAGCCACGAATAGTAGAGGTGAATGGAGCGAGCAACTGTTATCTATTAACTTACACGTTGCCCCACCGCCCTGGAAAACCTGGTGGGCCTACACACTCTATGCCATAGCATGTGCTTTGCTTATTTTTACCGTCATCTATCTGCGCACCCGCATGCAAAAAGCGGAAATCAATCGCCAAAAGCAATTCGTAGTGCAACTCGAAGAGCAAGTTTCACAGAAAACGGCTTCTTTGAAGTCACAAGCGATGGAACTTGAAGCTGCACTCAAAAAAGCAGAGCAAGCAACCCGACTGAAATCTGAATTTTTAGCCAACATGAGTCATGAGATAAGAACCCCAATGAACGGGGTGCTGGGCATGCTGGAGCTTCTCAAGCACAGCGAATTGACACCTGAGCAGGCGCATTCTGTCGGCATTGCCAGTAACAGTGCTCACTCCTTACTGAGCCTGATCAACGATATTCTGGATTTTTCTAAGATTGAGGCTGACAAACTGGAACTTGAGTTCATCGATTTCGATGTCAGACAGCTATTTGAGCAGCTGGCTGAATCCATGGCGCTCGGCGCTCAAACGAAAGGCGTCGGCTTAGTCATCGACCTGACGGGTATCCAAACAGCCATGGTTAATTCAGACCCAGGCAGGATCCGACAAATCGCGGCAAACATCCTGAGTAATGCAATTAAGTTTACTGAGCAAGGCGAAATCGTGATGAGCGCGTCTTTGACTCATTCTATCAGTGAAGACAAAACCCTGCTCACTTGTCGCATTCAGGATACCGGGATTGGCATACCCGAAGAGATGCTTTCAAGCTTGTTTGATTCCTTCACTCAGGTTGATGCTTCCACCACCAGAAAATATGGCGGGACTGGATTGGGTCTGAGTATAACCAAACGGCTATGCCAGTTGCTGGGTGGCGATGTGTCTGTTTCTAGCACCGTTGGGAGCGGCAGTTGTTTTGAATTCACATGTCAGGTCAACCCATGTGAGATCACAGAACCAAATGCCCCCGCATTTTCGTCATTGAACATCCATGCTCTGCTAGTGGACTCGGATACCTCAAGTAATGAAGTTATAAAGCATCAGCTCGAGCGCTGGGAAGTACAAGTTAGCGAAGCGCACAGCGCAGAACAGGCTTTGCAGATACTCTCTGCAAGCAGCATTGACATTGTGTTTTTCAGCAGAACACTGCCCACAATGAGTAGTGAGTTAATGACCCATGAGATCAGACAAAACCGCCAGCTTAGTCAGCTAAAGCTCATCATGATGACGCTACTGGATGAACAGTTTGATGCGGTTGAATCAAGCCCGGTGCCCCTGGATGGCTACTTCACAAAACCAGCTACCCAACACGATTTGATGAAAGCACTGTCTGGCTTAGTGCCCACTAATAGTCTGGAAGAGGGTACCAAACCCAGCCACAAACCAGATCAGGACGATATACAAAACTTCCCATGGGCAAAAGACACCCATGTATTGCTGGTCGAGGACAATAAAGTAAACCAATTAGTTGCAACGCGGATCTTAGAGCACCTGGGCGTAACAATCGACATTGCAGAAAATGGCATAGAGGCATTGGACAAACTGCGTGACACGGAAACCCAAGTCTATACCCTGGTATTGATGGATTGCCAAATGCCAAAAATGGACGGCTATGAAGCCACCCGTCGTATTCGCTCTGCTCAGGCTGGCAATCATTATACCGATATCCCCATCATCGCAATGACGGCAAACGCAATGCAAGGCGACAGGCAAAAGTGCCTGGATGCGGGTATGGATGACTATATAACAAAACCCATAGAGTCTGCCAAAGTAACAGAAAAGCTCGAATACTGGGTAAACAAATCGACCATCACCTGAGTGGAATGGCTATTGGCTGGCCCTGCGCCAGCCAATAACTATGAATTGTTAGATAATGGTTTTTCTGCTTCTAAACAGGCATTTGGAGTCCTGACTCTGGTCGAGTTTAACGCCAATTAGCGACTCATAGCTGTCACCAAAGTAATCTTCGGTTTTCACTGCTGCATCCTTAAAGCTGATAAATGCCCCTCTCGTGTCTGGTATATCAAAACTTCGGCACGACTCAATCCAGTCTTGCGCTCTGTTTTCATAAAACCGCGTTGAGATCTGCTTTGCGACATCTTCGGGGTCATTACCCTGCTCCGGCTGATCCCACCACGCCTGATACTGGATCGTAAAGGGCCTGTCCTGATAGGGGAAAGCACAGCTCACTTTATCCTGTTCTGATAATTGCTGTTTATCTGCATAATACTGGCCACTGATAGCGCCCAAGGTAATGTAAGCCGCAATATTGCTGTTAGTTTTATCTGCGTATAACAAGGTAGATTGCAGTGACTTAACCAGCGCTTTTCGGCCATCACTTCCCCAGCTTTGAGTGGGCATCCTTGACGTAATCTTGTGTGGTGCCGGCTCGTCTGTTTCAAGCTGAATACCACCTACCTCCCTGTCCCAGCTATCAAAGTCCAGAGAGTACCCTGTGCTATTAGTCGCTGCATTAAACTCTACTGCATGTGCACAAGTTCTCTGATAAAACTCGTTGAATTCATGAATGACATCATTTGCTTGCTGTTGCTTTTCGCTATCAGTTAAACAAGGGTCCTGATTAATTAGAGATACCAAATAGTAAGCCCACTGTGTCATCATGGTTTCCAGTTCAGTTTTCGTACCACCAAAATGACCATTCAGTTGCCAGCTTAGGAGTGCGTTTTCACTGATTTCGGATGCGTGTTTCACCCCCTTGGCATTCACTTTGAGGTTAGTACCGATCAGGTTTGGATTTTGACCAGGTGCAGTTAACTGCTCCCAGGCCGCGATAATGTCAACAGCCTTGATCTTTTCAAGCGCCGGAAATGAGTCGCTTTTAATCACAAAACTCTGCGCAATAGAAGGTAATTTGAAAGGCCTGAAAACCAACTCAGTAACGATACCATAACTAAGTCCGCCACCACCTCGCAGTGCCCATAATAAACTGTTGTTTTGATCCGGGTCCTTGCGTATTTTATCGTCCGACAAGCAGAGCTCCTGATTGAGCTCTGCACTCTCACCCAAGTAATTCACAGAACCATCACCAAGCACTATGGTTGCACCAACCAATCGCTCACACCCCATACCATACTTGCGTGTCCAGGGTCCCCAGCCACCGCCCATGGTATACCCAGCAATTGCTACACTCTGACACGTGCCATGAGGAATACCAAAATGATATTCATCGAGCTTTGTCTTAATATTCTCAAAGATAGCACCGGGTTGAATACGCACACCAAAAACTTGTCCAGCACTGGATGGCAAACTGGCCTGATACACATTAACACTGTCCATCAGATTAAAATCTATCAGTAGCTTGCCAGTTGCAACGCACTCACCTTCATGGTCATGACCACCAGACTTAACAGCGATTTCAATATCATTCTTGGTTGCATGCTCAATCAGCGCAGCAACCTGTGCCGTATCTTTAACCTGCACAATGACACTGGGCATAAAATCAAATCTGCGATTAAAAACTTGACGTGATTTGTCATACTGGTCACGACATTCATCAGGGCTAAGTATAATTGGCGGATTGGAGGCGAAAGGTTCAAACAGGTGTTTCAGGTCGTCGATCAAAGACATAGCGACTTATTCCTTTTGTAATAGTTCATAGCGGCATTGTGTGCCGACACTATAACTAAAACCATTACATCGTGTTACAACACTCGCACTTGAACAAACTTGTGGAACTACGCATGCTCCTGAGAGTGTAAAGCCTAAAACCTGTCTAATAGACATGTGAATACTTGGCTCACATTAGCGATGAACAAAACAAACCAATTGGTTTGCCCCGTTTTAAGTAATTTTTTATTTGCTCACTACGGGATACCTATCTCCCATAATTGTTCATTTGTAAGGTACTCAATTTGTTTTTTATGTAATTTTCTCAAACCTAAACAGTAGTGACTTTTAAATAGAAGTTTTGACTCAGTCAGCATAAATACTACTAATTCGAAACTTGAATCATGATCAAGCCAAATATTGAGCGTGAACTGCTTATTGTTAATTGAAACAATTTTATCAACACACAAACCGATTGATTGAGCTAAATACTGTTCTCGATAAAACTCTAATTTTTCATAGATGATAGATGTGTCCATAGACATATAACACCTGATAGTGCGACGCTGTCAGGCACCCGCACGACCCACTTGTTAGCTGGCAAGTCCCGCTCGATATAAATCCAAAGCGAGCTGCTTAATTTCACCGGCCATTGTTATTGATTCTCGCCACTCTTTAGGTATGTCACTATACCCATAATAAGCTCCTGCAATTTGCCCACATATTGCCGCTGTTGTATCTGCATCGTTTCCGATATTCGCTGCGAGTAATATTGCATCCTTAAAGTTTTCGCCATGGTAAAAGCACCAAAGTGCAGAGATCAAGCTTTCAATCACGTAGCCACTGCCAGTGAGCTCCATGTATTCCAAAGTATTAAAGCTGAATTCAGATATCGGCAGCAACTCAGCGCAAAAGTTGCCAGGAATGGCTTGGAATATTTCGTTCTTACTATTAGCGTTGAACGCTTTGTGAATTAAATAGCCAAAAAGCTCGCAAGATTCAATACACAGAGGAGAACCATGCGTAGTTCGTGAACTTTCTCCCGCATACTTTATACAAGCATCAATATCCCCGAAATAATATATGGGTATCGGCGCCAATCTCATAATGGAACCATTGCCGGATGAAAACTGGTCGATAGAACCGCTAAAAGGATTCCTGGTTTCCAGGTACTTTCTCAGCGCGTCAGATACCGTCATTCCAATATCAAAACACTTTCCGTTACTGCTCATGTAACCATCACGATACCAATCACAATAGCGATTCATTTGATCAGTTGGATCAAACGCTTTCTTACGGAGCAGGCTATGAGCTAAACATAACGCCATCGAGGTGTCGTCGGTCCACTGCCCTTTCTTTAGATTGAAAGGACCGCCACCGACCATATCCTCAATTGGCTCAAAAGAGCCTCTTGACGCAAATTCCAACGCAGTGCCTACTGCGTCGCCACAAGCAAGCCCTACCAAAGAACCTATTATTCTATCTTCCAAATTAACTCCATTTTCTCAGAGAACTAGCAAACGCCCATTCCAAAACTGGTCTCTATACATAAGTTTTGAACATAGCGAAACATACAAGATACAGGTACAGATGGGTGTCTGTGTTTTTTTGTGTTATTTATGGTGGATTTAATCAACAAGGCCCTTACATACACTTTTTGCTTCACTCTCAGTAAAGTTAGCCTTAAAAGTAAATGCATAAGCCGTGTCACCTATTTTTCTTAGGTGTTCCAATCGCTCTATGGCGTCGCTGAGATCAGGGATTTGATTATCTTCGATCCACCAAAGAACATACGTATCCTCCGGCAAACGATGAAACCACTCGCTTTTTCTGCGCATAAAATCACGATGATGAGTGCGGAACATAAAATTTTTCAATGAATCTACAGATTCCCAAACCGACATATTTACAATCATATTTGGGTCATCAAAGGCCTTTATTGATGTTGCATCACCTGACTCATCTTTTAGGCGCCAAACAAACCCTTCACTACTTTCTGCTATTCCATTGACTAGATCTAAATTATCGACAAAATCTTTCATTTCCAGACTGTCTAGAGGATATTTTGCTAACGCTATGTTCAACTGTGCTAATTTCATACACATTATTCCTTTTGATATTCCGAAAGCGTATAACGCCGTAGTCTGAGGAATCCCCAGATATTGAAAGTTCAAACTCATATGATGAACACGCTCCGCCTTGTTTGACTTAGTTCATATCGCCAAAAACCAGCCAGATAATAACACCATACGTGAGGCTTCTAGCCTACACGATATACTCAGAAAAAACTGCCTCCAGATTCATGTGCGCCTTATGAGTAGCGCTAATCGGGTGCCTGTCTTGCAGTTCCACTGGGCTGGCAAACCGACAGGCATCCATTCCTAAATTCGTGCCCTCCTCTAAGTATGCAGCGAAGCAGAACTGGCCTACTGTTACGCATCCGACTTTGAGGCTTTGTTATATGCCATCAAATAGTCAAAAACCTTATCTGAAATAGCTTCTAACTTTGGTTGAGTATTTTCCTCTGCTAAATTTGTTACGATGAAAATGCCAACATTTTTATTTGGATAAATGGCCAGCCAACTTGATGTGCCCATTGAGCCACCACTTTGATAAAGCATCAGTTCATTGGAATCATCTTTAGTTGTGTACCAATAAAATGCCGAGCCATGGCCCGTCCAACTCTCTTCCAAAAGTTGATGAGAAATAGCCACCTCAGGCTCTGAGGATAACTGGTGTTGCATATAACGTGTGACAGACTCAACGTTTGAAGTTAATCCTCCACTAGCAAACCAATAAGCACTAGCCAAGGGCATTTGATTGCCATTTCCATCGGTACCGACTGTCACTTCACTTACCTCGGATTCTGTACGTCTAAATTTCGTTCCCAGCTCTCCAGACTTGCTCGTGATCATTTCAGAAACTAGCAACTCAAAAGGTTTTTGATAGACTGATTCCAGAATATATCCGGCTAAATTAGTACCAACGTTCGAATATAGGTAATCCTCACCAGGTTTAGAGTTAAGCTGCACTTTTTTCAGATCATCAAAGTAGTCATCTCTGGAGTATTTTGATATTTTTTCAAAATATCTGCCTTGCTCAATATCTTCACGACTAACAGCAAAAGCTCCTGGAAGACCACTAGTATGGGTCAAAAGGTGTCGTAAAGTTATATATTGGTTAGACAGCTCTAAGTTTTTGTATTTTTTACCTTTAAGGTAATGACGGATATCTTTATCAAGCTCAACTTTCCCTTCAAGAATGGCCTTAGCAACAACTAACCCTGTATAAGTTTTGGTTAAAGAGCCAATTTCGTATATTGTTTGGTTGTTAGGCATATCGCCATTACTTAACGTCCCTAAATGATATTGGTGAGTATTTCCTGAGTCTACAATCGAAATTGAGACGACCTGCCCAACATTTCCATCAATAAATTCTATGAGCTCATGTTTAGTGTTTGATTCAAAATCTGTTGCATCATGACTTTTACAAGAGGCCAACGCTGCCATTAATGAAATAACCAATATCATTGATTTAGTTTGGGTTATGAATCGGTTCATTTTTTTCCTTTTAATATATTTTGAATATCATTCCTTAGACGATAAGATTCCGTAAAAGGTTTAAATGTTAAATTAACCCAGGTACTTAGCGCCTTAGTCCAGGGGGTTCAAGATATTGATATGCAAAATCAATGTGATGAACACACGGCAAAAAATCGGGAAGACGGCACGGGAAGACGGCAGACACCCATTCCGAAGACGGCAGACACCCATTTCAAAGCTTGTCTGTCATACTTCGAATGACTAGCTGACCTCCCAAAAACTTGCCTGCCTGACTTCCACTATCTATGCTTTTTATCTGCCCCAAGGATAAGGACATAAAATGCCAACGGCACGGAAAAGCCAGATCAGCTTAGTTGACACAAAATACTACCATTGCATCTCTCGCTGTGTCAGGAGAGCCTTTCTATGTGGTAAAGACCCGTTAACAGGCCAGTCTTATGAGC